>RPPU01000358.1 GCA_003819975.1 Desulfobacteraceae bacterium | reverse complement strand
GACCAAAATACAAACAAGCTTTGCGGATACGCTCCTGAAGCGCCGAATTGTTTTCAATATCCGGGTTTTCCGCGGCCAACTGCTGCACCTGTTTCATGAATTTTTCCGAGACATCCGTCATTTCCGTTTTCAAAACAGAGTCGGCTTGATTGCAAGCCTCGATCAGTCCGGCATCGATACTGGCTTGATTTTCCCGCGCCAGTTTCCGCACATATCCCTAGCGCCGCTCCAGGCCTGAAAAATCGAATAGATCCCGGATCAACGATTTTTGATAGGCGTTTTTCAGATCTCTGAATTGCTCTTCACCCGGAGGGTTCTCTTCGATTTGGCGGGTGAAATTTTTAACGGTATCGTCGGTTTTGATCGTTTGTGGTCCAAGCGGCGCACTCAACACCAGGCCCTCCAGGGTTGTGCAACGACTCAAGGCTACATAAACCTGTCCGTGCGCAAACGCGGCGCGCGCGTCGATAATCGCTTTTTCAAAGGTCAATCCCTGGCTCTTGTGAATGGTGATGGCCCAAGCCAACTTGAGCGGGTATTGGGTAAAGGCGCCGATAATGGTTTCCTTAATAGCCTTGGTCTCTTCATCTAAAGCATAACGGCAATTTTGCCATTCGACCGGGCCGACACTAATGGGTTCCCCATCCCCTGCGCATTGCACCAGGACCCGGTCTTCGGTCATCTTGGTCAAGGTTCCGATTTTACCGTTATAATATTGCTTGAGCGGCGTGATATCGTTTTTCACGAACATGACCTGGGCTCCGACTTTCAAGGTGAGTTCCGCTTCGGTCGGGTAAGACCATTCCGGGAATTCGCCGGTCACTACTGCTTTAAACATCCGGGCTTTGCTTTTCAGGTTATTGAGCTTTAGATCATTGATTTTCTCGGCCTGATGGTTATGGGTGGTCAGGGTGATATACCCTTCACTTTCCTCAGGCGCAAATCCCGGCACATACCGGCGGTTTAATTCCTGGAGGCTCTCTGCGTCCAAATCCTGATCGCGTACTTTGTTCAGGAGGCGGATAAAAGCCTGGTCCTGCTGCCGGTAAATCTTTTTCAGCTCAATCCCTACGAATTCGGTTTTCTGCAATGCCCGGCTGCTGAAGAAAAAGGCCGAATCATAATAAGGCTTCAGGATCTCCCAATCGGCCTCCTTAACCACCGGCGCCAATTGCTGCAGATCGCCGATCATGAGCAATTGCACCCCGCCGAAAGGTTTGAAGCGGTCGCGAAAGCGGCGCAGCACCGCATCCACGGCGTCCAGCAAATCGGCCCGGACCATACTGATCTCGTCAATGACCAACAGATCCAGACTTTTAATAATGTTTATTTTTTCGCGATTAAAACGCTGCAATTTGGCGGCCGAGGCTTTGACCGCTTCTTCTCCGAACAGAGAAAACCCTTCCACATCGGCGGGCAGTTGCGGACCAAAAGGCAATTGAAAAAAGGAATGCAGGGTCACGCCGCCGGCATTGATCGCGGCCACACCGGTCGGCGCCAGCACCACCAGGCGTTTGACCGACTCTTTTTTAAAGTTATGCAAAAAGGTGGTTTTGCCCGTGCCGGCTTTACCGGTGAGAAAAACATTGCAACCCGAATGCTGTACAAAATCATAGGCCAGCTTCAATTGCGGGTTATTGGAAAAATCCATGCAGTTTCCTTTCATCAGGCGGCATAAGGACCCCGCGACGGATTGGGATTCTCTTCGGCGTAAGAAACCTCGGCTCCGCCATAGAGACTTCGGACCGCAAGAATGATATTCACGCCGCTAGCCGCGGCTTTTTCCTGAATTTCGCTCAACTTCGTGTCCTGTAGCTCGATCAAAGACATGGCCCCGGTCACTTGCTCGCCCGGGTTTGCGGCAATCCCCACATACTTATACCAAGCAGCATCGGTCTTACGCACGGTAGAGTGACAGCTTGCGGCCAGGAGATTCAGTTCGGCGCCCTTGGCTTCAAACTTAAAAGCGGCTTCTATGCCGGCCAGAACGGCAATAAGAACACCCAAGGAGGTAAAGATTAAGAACGCATACTCCCGGTATCCCGTAAAAGTCTGTTCCCACGCACTCTGCGTGGCGGCGATGGCGCCGCACAGGATCAGCAAGATGCGAATCCAAGCGGCGTTACGCCGGAATTTCTGCGCGGCTCTTGCGAGTATGTCCGCAACCCTTTGCAACTCCTGCTGGCGCGCGGAGATGCCTTCTTGCAACATTTCGACCTTGGAGCCTTCTCCATGTGCCGCCATGTGTCCTCCTGGTTCGACTCTAAAGAAAGTGAAAAAACGGATAAAGCAATGATTGGCTCCCTGCCGTATTATGATGGTTGGCAGGGAGCCGTAAGTTACGGTTTGGGCTCTCATCGGTTCCGGATTCGGTTAAATCACGACCCATGCGCATTGCAAGATATCGGAGGAATATAGCCCGAAGACCTAACTATTGCCCGCTACAGACATCCACGCAAGTTCTCGACATCTCAACGCATTGATCGCCGATACTGGCGGTACAGACCGCGGTGCAGGTTGTTCGGCAAGTCCTTATGGCAAAAATAGGCGGTTTGCCTCCCATGGCTTTTTTGCCCGTGCACTTTTGACAATCCTTACCGGTGCAAACGCACTCTTTCATTTTTTCGTCGCACTTCCAGGCGCAATCCAAACTGACCGGTTTGGTCTGAGCCTGAGCTTTCGAGAACATGCCCGAACCGATGATGACAAAAGCGGAAGTTAAAAAGAAACAAACACCGATACCGATGACCAAAAATTTTGCGACTCTCATAAAACACCTCCTTTAAAAAATTTTTCGACTAACACCACCCCACCTAATAATTCTTTAGGAACTTAGCTCAACAACATCGACAATTTGTTGTCGATAAGTGAAAAGAAATAATTGACCCATTACCATAGTACGGGGCGCCTATTTGGATTGCGCGGACATGTCCGCGCTTTGACTCAGCGCGACACGTCGCGCTTTAAAAAGCGGCGTCTTGCCGCCGCACTCCAAAGATCGACAAAAAGTTGTCGATAAGAAAAAAATGATTCACCACCAGCTTGCAATCGTACGGACTCATTCCGGCGCTTTGGCCGGAATTCATGTTTTTTCGATCCTATCGAAAAAACATTTAATATCTTAAAAGTTAAATTGCGCTCAAAGCAGGATATCTCAAAAATCAATTTTTTCTTAAAACAGCCTTTTTGAGATATCCTCGGGTTATCATTTTTATCCACCTTCAGCGAAGTCTTCCGGTTTACCCGGGTTGGGGTTTGACACCTGATCCGAACCCACTAAATGATTTTGCCCTTTCTTTGTTCTTTACGGAACCACGGTAATCGTAAGCGCATAACCCGCGGCTTGGGTGTAACAAGCCGGTGCATCCCCGGTTCCATAGGCTTTCGGCGAACCGGCTCCGGCCGTGGGTGTAGCGATTTCTACGCGCCAGTCACCGGCCGGGAAAGGCGGCCAAGTACTGCCGCCGCTCCATTCGGCCCGCAGATCATGAGCCAAAGTGCACCCGGCGGCATTGCCGGTGGTGGATGTAACCAGTGTTCCATTGGCATCATAAAGCGCAAGGGTTGCCTGGTCCCCGCCGGCCAGACCTGCGCCGCTGACTTCCAGCCGCAGATTTTGCGGTTCCGGCACGTTGAATTTATAAAAGTCTTTGATGCCGATATGCCGGCCGGTGCTGTCGATCACATTGCCCAGAAAAGCCCGGCCCGCACCGAAGATTTTGGCTTGAGCAAAGGAGTCATTGGCTTCATAAGCGTCGGTCAGCGTATTTTTGGATATGGCTAATCGATAGGCGCCGGCCGCGGCTCCTGTCGGGCTGACTTGGAAATAGAAAGTCGTGTCCGGACGCAAGGCGATCCAGATCTTGCGATTATTGGCATCGAGATAAACCCGCGTGGGATCGTAGAGCCCAAGCGTCACGCTGCCCGATTTAACCTCGATCTGTATCAGGGTGCCGAACCCGCTATGATTTGATGTCACTTTGCAGTAATCGGCCGCATCTCCGCCGCCCACTTCTCCGGAATAATATCCGGCCGTGACCTGCACCGCACTTCCAATGACGTTATTACCGGGTTCATGCCTGTCAATGGTCGTGGTGTCTTCAACGGTAAACGTCCGGTCGGCCAGATGATGGTATCGGGCGAGCTCAAAGGGAATGCGGTCCGACGGAATCGTACCCCGCATGGGAACGGGCGTCGGAACACCTCCGCCGCTGCGCGGCTGAAATTCGACCATGATTCTGCCCGCTTTGCTTTTTATAAGACTCTCGGTGATGTCGAAGCTGCGGCCGCTTGGAAAGCGTTGCAACAAGGCGCCGTTCGCGTCGAAAATGGCCACCCCGGCAATTTCTTCCGGAAATTCCAGAAAAAGAGATTTCTGCTTGGATTGGAGTGTCGGCGTCAAAGCAGTTGCGGTTTTGGGAGCGGGTTTGACGGATGCGGTCGACGCAGCCGGACGGGCCAAAACCCACAAATCCACTGAAGCACCCAAGCTCATAGCTGTTTTTGTGGCCGGTTGCTGGCGCACGACCGTGCCCGGCTTACCTTGACCTGACGGAGTGGTTTTAACGGAACCGGGTTTCAACCCAAGTTTTATTAACGCTGCTTCAGCCTCGTCCCGGGTTTTTCCGATCAGATCCGGAGCCAATATGGTTTTGGAGATCGGTTGAACGACTTTGGCCAACAGAACCGGCGCGCCCAGGGGAGCGCTTTTTTCCATGCTCGCCGCTTCCGGTTTCTCGCCATAGGCATTAAAAACCATGATCGACAAAAGGCCCGCCAATAAAACGAACCGTTTTTTTCCAAAACAAAAAAGGTTTTTCATATAATCTCCTCTTTGGTATGTTTATTTAAACCCTTGGTAAAGACCTGCCGCCAAAACGGTCTGATTATATCCTTTATAATAGTATCGGAAAGGCTGCATTTGGTTCAAAAAAATCCCTAATTTTATTAAAGTCCGGATAATGACTCGGTCCCGCTTGCCAGGTTAAAGTCATAGCGAACAGCGGGTTCGCCGCATCGATCTGATCTGCTCTTTTTAACCGTGAACCCCGGATGACAGTTTTACGTCATCCGTATTCCCCGGATGACGGTTTTACGTCATCCGCATTTCCCGGATGACAGTTTTACGTCATCCGTATTCCCCGGATGACAGTTTTACGTCATCCGTATTCCCCGGATGACGGTTTTACGTCATCCGCATTTCCCGGATGACGGT
>RPPU01000357.1 GCA_003819975.1 Desulfobacteraceae bacterium | reverse complement strand
TGACTTCGCCCACGGAAAAAGGCGGAAAATTATAATGTAAAATAAAATTACGGAAGGTGTTGCCGTAAATGGTTTCGATCCTCTGCTCGTCCATCTCGGTTCCCAGGGTGGTCAAGACCAGGGCCTGAGTTTCACCGCGGGTGAACAGCGCCGAGCCGTGCACGCGCGGCAGCACGCCGATCATGCATTCGATCGGCCGGACTTCGGTGAAGGAACGGCCGTCCATGCGCCGGCCTTCTTCCAGGATCATCTTGCGGACCAGGACTTTTTCCTGCTCTTCGATCAATTCTTTGATCTTGGATTCTTTCTCTTCCGCCTCCGGGCCCAGACTCTCCAGAATTTTGGTTTTGACCTGGGCTCTTTTTTGCTGACGGAGCAGCTTGTCTTTGACGGCAATGACTTCCTGCAACAAAGGTTTGGCCGCGGTCGTTACCTGGGTTTCAAACGCTTCATCCTTGACCGGAACCGGAACGCTGAATTTCGCTTTGCCGACTTCGCGTTTCATCTCTTCCTGCATGTCCAACATGGGTTGCAAAGCCGCGTGGCCGAAGAAAATAGCATCGATAATATCGGCTTCGGAAGCGAAGCGGGCGCTGCCTTCCACCATGACGACGGCGGACCGGCTGCCGGCCACCACCAATTCCACGTCGCTTTCCTGCTGTTCCGTAAGCGTCGGATTGACGATCCATTGACCGTTGACGCGTCCGACCCGCACGGCGGCGATCGGGCCGTTAAAAGGAATATCCGAAACTTCCAAAGCGGCGGAAGCGCCGACAATGGCCAGCACATCGGCTTCATTCTCCTTGTCGGTCGAAAGGACGCTGACAATCACCTGGGTTTCAAAATAATAATGTTTGGGAAAAAGAGGCCGCAACGGCCTGTCGATCAAACGACCCGATAAAGTCTCTTTTTCTCCCGGCCGGCCCATATCCCGCCTAAAATAATTTCCCGGAAACCGGCCGCCGGCATAGGACATCTCCTGATATTCGACCGTTAGAGGTAAAAAATCGGCTCCCGCCCGAAGTTGGGAAGAGGCCACCGCGGTCACCAGCACAACGGTTTCGCCGTAGGTCACGACCACCGAGCCGCTGGCTTGTTTGGCGATGCGGCCTGTTTCAATATGCAATTTCTTTCCGCCGATATCGACGGAACAACTTTTAATCATTTATTCTTTTCCTTTCAATTGACTCGCCGTCCGGCATGCTTCCAAAGATCGATCCGTTATTTGCGTAGACCGAGCTCTTTAATGATGCCCTGATAGCGGGTGATATCTCTTTTTTTGAGATAATTCAGCAATCTTCTTCGTTGTCCGACCAGTTTTAACAAACCGCGCCGCGAATGATGATCTTTTTTATGGGTTTGGAAATGATCGGTAAGATAATTAATTCGGTTGCTCAGAATTGCAACCTGGACTTCGGACGATCCGGTGTCCTTTTCATGCATTTTAAACCGATCGATAATTTCCTTTTTGTTTTCTGCATTTAAAACCACTTTCATACCTCCTTAAAAAAACGTTAGAATTTAGGTTTTCCGCGGTGGACCGCGGAAAACCTCATTGGAAGACCCTCAATATCGTAAGCTCTTTTTCATTCTGAGATCCCGAAAACTCCAGCCGGGCTATGGCCACTAAAGCATCCCCGCAGACCAGTTTTATTTCCCCGGACGTTAATTCCTGTCCGTACTGGGACGGGCTTAACTCCTTTAGATCGATCCGCCGGCCGTTACGGATTTTCTTGGCTGTTGCTTCATCGACTTCCCATTCCGCCAAATGCTTGACCGCCTCCTTTAAAGGAATGATGCGGCTGCGCAGGTGTTGCTCCAAAAAATCGGCATCCCCTTCGGCCAAACTGGCCGCTTCGGCCAGGGCAAACCGTCCGATGGATAAACGCCGTAATTCTTTTAGATGGGCGCCGGGCCCCATCCGGTTGCCGAGATCCGCGGCCAGCGTGCGGATATAAGTGCCGCTGGAACAGGCGACCTGCAGGGTTACATCGGGCGGATCGACGGCCTGGATCTCTAAGCGCCGAATCGTCACGGTGCGTTTAGCCAATTCTATTTTCAACCCTCTGCGGGCATAAACATAAGCCGGCTTTCCCTGATATTTGAGCGCCGAATAGGCCGGCGGGACCTGTTCGATCTCTCCCGTAAATTCAGCGGCGCATTGCTTCAATCGGGCCGCATCCACAAAGGGCACCCGCACGGCCTGCAAGACCTGACCGTCGGCGTCCAGGGTGTCCGTGACGATCCCCAACCGCATCACCGCCCAATACTCCTTATCGCGGGTCATCAAATAAGGCGACAATTTGGTGCCCTGCCCCAACAAAACGATCAACAACCCGGTGGCGGCCGGATCCAGCGTGCCGGCATGGCCGATTTTTTTCACCTTCAAAATCCGGCCGACGCGTTTGATCGTCGTGTAAGAAGTCTCTCCTGCTTCTTTATCGATCAACAGGATGCCGTCCGGATTATTCGTCATCGGGCTCCTGCAAATCCGTTTGGCCGGACCGATCGGGACTTCGCGTCCCGGCGCGGGCTTCGTCTTTTTTTATCTTTTCAAAGATCTTTTCCATATGATCGCCCTGAGCCAGAGACGGATCGTACTTGAACAAAATCTCCGGCAGATATTTCAAACCCAGACTCCGACCTACTTCACGCTTGATAAAACCCTTGGCGCTCTCCAAACCGCTTTGGGCCTTTTGAATTTCCGCGGGTCCGCCGATCAGACTGTAGTAAACCTTGGCCATTTTCAGATCGTTGCCCAGATCGATCCCGCTCAGGGTGACGCCCTGAACCCGGGGATCTTTAACTTTGCGCATCAGCAGATCGGCCACCTCCTTAAGGATTTGATCGCCGACCCTTCCCGCCCGTTTGCCTGCCAACATGAAACGCTCCCTTAATAAAATAAAAGCGTTTGCTTTTATTTTATATATTGAAAATCTCCATCTTCGAGTCCGTGATCTCCGCCAAATACAGGGAATCCACAAATTCCAGCACATGGTTGAGGGAAGCATCCGCATGCCGGCGGTCGTTGCTGACCGTGCTGACGCCCAGTTCAATCCGCTGCCACTTGTCATTGGAACCGGTTTCGGCGATGGAAACGTTAAATTTGTTCTTCACTTGAGCGATCATGCTTTTAACGACCTTGCGTTTGCCTTTTAAAGAATCGTTATCGTATAAAAACAGTTCGATTTTCAGTATCCCGACAACCATAGCATCAAAGCACATTCAAAATCATAAGAAATTTATTCGCCACTATTGAGACAGACATAAATCCTAGAGAAACGGTGAAGCGGAGAACCGGTGAAGCGGCGAATTCGCCCCGTCACCGTTTCGCCCTCTCGCCGTTTCGCAATTTTCTATTTCCATAATCCATTATTTCTCAAAATCCATTTATGCCTATTGACGCTCAAGTTTCTAAAGCTCGGCCGCGATGGCATTGATTTTATAGACCTCAAATACATCGCCCGGCTTGATGTCTTGATAATTTTCCACGCCGATACCGCACTCATATCCGGTTTGAACTTCTTTCACGTCGTCTTTAAACCGTCTGAGCGAAGACAGTTTGCCGTCAAAAACAACGACATCATCCCGCAAGAGCCGCACTTTGGCGTTCCGTTCGATATATCCGCTGGTCACATAACAGCCCGCGATGGTTCCGATCTTGGGGATATGGAACGATTCCTTGACGTCCGCCCGGCCGATGACCTGTTCTTCGTACTTGGGGTCCAGGAGGCCCGCCATAGCGGAGCGCACGTCCTGGATCGCGTTGTAGATGATGTCGTAATAACGGATATCCACATTTTCTTTTTCCGCTACTTCCATCACGCGCGGATTGGCGCGCACGTTGAACCCGATCACAATGGCATTGGAAGCGGAAGCGAGCATCACGTCCGTTTCCGAAATCGCGCCCGTGGAAGAATGAATGACCTTAAGTTTGACTTCAGCGGTGCTGAGCTTATGCAAGGCTTCGGCCAATGCCTCCAGAGACCCCTGCACATCGGTTTTTAAAACGATATTCAATTCCTTGATATCGCCTTCTTTGATTTTATCGTAAAGATCATCCAGGCTGATGATGCCGCGTTTATAAACTTCCTTGGCCTTGGTCTTGGCATGCTGCATTTCCGCGAACTGCTTGGCTTTTCTTTCATCCTGAACCACGATAAATTCATCGCCGGCCATGGGCACCCCGGAGATCCCGTGCAGCTCTACCGGTATGGACGGTCCGGCGGTTTTGATCATCTTGCCCCGGCTGTTGAGCATGGCGCGTACTTTGCCGTAGCACTCGCCGCAGATGAACTGATCGCCGACTTTCAAGGTTCCGTTTTTGATCAATACCGTGGCCAGGGAACCGAGATTTTTGTCCAGTTTGGCCTCGATGATCGTACCCCGGGCGGGTTTATTCGGATTGGCCTTGAATTCAAGTATTTCCGCCTGCAGCAGGATCATCTCCAACAACTCGTTTACGCCCTGGCCGGTTTTAGCGGAGATATGACCGTAGATCGTCTGCCCGCCCCAATCTTCGGAGAGCAACCCCAAATCGGCCAAATCCCTTTTTACTTTTTCCGGATTGGCTTCGGGCTTGTCCATTTTGTTGACCGCCACAACAATGGGAACATTGGCGGCCTTGGCATGGTTAATGGCTTCACGGGTCTGCGGCATGACGCCGTCATCGGCCGCCACCACCAAAATGATAAGGTCGGTTACTTTGGCGCCCCGGGCCCGCATGTTGGTAAACGCCTCATGACCCGGTGTGTCCAGAAAAACAATGTCGCCGCTCGGCCGCTCCACATAATAAGCGCCGATATGCTGGGTGATGCCGCCCGATTCACCGGCAATGATATTGGATTGACGGATATAGTCGAGCAAAGAAGTCTTGCCGTGGTCCACGTGTCCCATGATGGTGACCACCGGCGGCCGAAATTGCAATTCCTCCGATTTATCCGCCGTTTCTTCCATGAATTTTTCAAATTCAACCTGCTCCTGCTCCAATTCATAGCCGAAATCGTTCGCGATCAAAGAAGCAGTATCGAAATCGATGGTCTGGGTGACCGTCACCATGACGCCCTGACCCATGAGTTTCCGGATCAACTCGGAGCCTTTGGTTCCCATGGCTTTAGCCAAATCCGCCACCGTGACCTGCTCCTGAACCCTGATCCTTCTTTTAATCGCTTTGGGCGTGGTGATCTCGGTCTTCTTTAACTTTCGAGGGACTTCGCCGGCT
>RPPU01000356.1 GCA_003819975.1 Desulfobacteraceae bacterium | reverse complement strand
TTCGCCTCCGCCACCGTGCTTTTGCTGCGCAGCGCCGGCTTGCCCGCGCGTTACGCGGTCGGCTACCTGGTTAAGGAATACAGCCCATTGGAAAAACGATATGTCGTACGCGCCCGGCATGCCCACGCCTGGACCCTGGTCTGGTATGACCATGCCTGGCATGAATTCGACACCACTCCGCCTACTTGGGTGCAGAGCGAAGAAAAATCAGCCTCCCTCTTGCAACCCCTGTTCGATTTTTTTGCTTGGGGTGTTTTTAAGTTCACGAGTGGGTGGCAGCACGACCGTGATCGAATTTCCAAATATTTCTGGTGGCTCCTGATCCCCTTGTTGATCTGGTCGGCTCTGAAATTTAAATTAATCTCCCGAGCCAAATCATGGGTAAAACAACAACCCCGGACAAATGCAAGGCTTATCGCGCCCGGATCGGATTCGGAGTTCTATCTGATTGAAAAAATGCTGACCGACCGCGGGTTGCCCCGCTTACCTGCGGAAACCCTTTCGGCGTGGCTCAAAAGAATCGCGGAAGCCAACCTCGACGACTTGTTTGATTTTAAAAAACTGGAAACGGCCTTAAACCTGCACTATCGATATCGTTTTGACCCGATAGGGATTACTCCGGCGGAACGGCTGGATCTTAAGAATAAGATCGATTCTTGGTTGAAGAGTGAAAGAATGAGAGAAAAAATTATCGCACCAAGATACAGAGCCGCTAAGGACAAATAGGCGCTTATAGTCCACACATCGACATGGGGATTTCTAAAAATAGAAATCCCGGGTTATCGATAGTGAAAAGGTTCATAATCGATGCCCGATAATTGTACGGACTTATTTTGGCGATTTTCACTGGAACGTCTGTTCCAGTCGGCCGGAATTCATGTTTTTTTGTTCCTGCAAAAAAACATTTAGAGATACTCTTTAAGCATTTTTTCCATCTCGCCCCCGGCAAAGCCCTCAAACTTTTTAACAAGCTTGCCCTGACGGTTGATGATGAAAAAAGTCGGCAACGAAATACGCATTTGCCCCGCGAAATAATCCTGGATAACCTGGTTGTTGGCTCTGGCAATAATAAAATTCACCTTAAAATAATCCTTGAATTTTTTCAAAAGATCGTCATTGACCTTATCAGGATGATCGATGGTGATCCCAATTACTCTTAAGCCCTTGTTTTCATATTTTGTTTGCAATTCGTTCAATTCCGGAAAAGATACCTGGCAAGCCTGGCAGGAAACAGACCAAAACTCCAGAACAACTACTTTATCCCGATGCTGGCTTAAAGAGATCTTTTGTCCGTCCAGACCTTGAACCTCGAAACTTGGGGCTGAGGATGCAGCGCTTGTATTCCCGCATCCCTGAAATAAAAATAAAACCGCGAAAAGGGTTATGAATGTATATCCGGGTCTTAAACGCATGTTGCCTCCAATCAAATTTAATATCTAAATCGATATGTTTAAATATAGCCTTTTCACCTATAATAATACAAGTTAAATAAAGGTCAAGGCCGAATCGGGTTTATGGCGTTTCTCGACAGACCGAAAAATCCGATTTTCGATTTTCATCGCGCATGTAAAATCAGTCACTTGGGCGCCGAAACAATGAAACCGGTGAGCAAGATATAGTCCGATTGTTTTAAGATTTATGAAAATTGGACATTGACAGCCCTACCACACTGTGGTAGCTTGAGAATAATATTTTTTTAGCCGTGAAATTAAAAAGCTTGGGGAATAAATAACCTTGTTGAACCCGATTCCGGAAAAAAATATCCGGCCCTTTATGGCCGCCAAAGCCGCCGGCCTTATCGCCGCCCTCTCTTCCATTTGGAAGGAGGTGGGTCTATGGATAATGCCCATGCTCCCTTGGGGAGCCTGTGCCGTATCCGTTGAATCATATGAGACCCATTTTCTTTTAAATCAGAGGAGAGTTCCATGTCTAAAACCATTGCCGAGATAAATCAAAAGATCCGTTCCGGATCAGCCGTCGTTTTTACCGCCGAAGAAATCATCGACATCACTAGAAAAAAAGGGATCAAACGCGCCGCCCAAGAAGTAGACGTCGTGACCACCGGCACGTTCAGCCCCATGTGCTCGTCCGGGGCTTTTCTGAACCTCAAACAACCTAAGGAAAAAATGAAGCTGGGTGGCGGCTGGGCGACCCTCAACGGTGTGCCGGCCTATTGCGGCCTGGCCGCCGCAGACATCTATATCGGCGCCACGGGCGCAACCGAGAACGATCCCCGTAACGAGCCCTATCCGGGTAAATTCCGTTACGGCGGCGCCCATGTGATCGAAGATCTGGTGGCCGGGAAAAAAGTGCATCTCGTAGCCGGTTCTTACGGCACGGATTGTTACCCCAAAAGGGAACGCGAACAAAAGATCGGCCTGGAAGACTTGAACGACGCCGTGCTCTTTAACCCCCGCAACTGCTATCAGAACTATAATGTGGCGATCAATCTTTCGGATAAAGCGATTTACACCTATATGGGCAAGCTCAAGCCCGGGATGGGCAATGCCAATTACTGCAGCGCCGGCCAGCTTTCGCCGCTGCTCAACGACCCGTTCTATCGGACCATCGGCATCGGCACCCGGGTTTTCATCGGCGGCGCCCAAGGCTATGTAGCCTGGAACGGCACCCAACACAACCCCAATGCGCTGCGCCTGGAAAACGGCGTTCCCCGGAGCGGAGCCGGGACTCTTTCTCTGATCGCCGATCTCAAACAAATGAGTCCGCAATGGCTGCGCGCCGTCTCTTATACCGGCTATGGCGTAAGCCTGAGCCTGGCCGTGGGCGTGCCCATTCCGATTCTGGATGAAGAGATGATGGAATTCGTATCGGTTTCCGACGCCGACATCAAGGCGCCGGTCGTGGATTACGGAACCTTTTATCCGACCGGCGCGGGCGAAACCAAACTGGCCGAAGTCACTTATGCCGAACTCAAAAGCGGCAGCATTGAAGTCCGAGGCAAGAAAATACCCACGGGTTGTTTTTCAAGTTACTCCAAAGCCCGTGAAGTGGCCGGCTTACTTAAACAACAGATCCAACAAGGTCAGTTTTTCCTGACCCAAGCGGTTGCCGCGCTGCCCGGCCCGGCCGACTTGGAAAGGAGGGCTTAACATGAGCAGCAAACGTGTGGTCCTGCACTTTCCTTCCACCCGCGTGGAAGAACCGATCGTTTACAATCTGATCAAGGATTACGGTCTGGTCGTGAATATCTTAAGGGCTTCCATTGACCTCGGCAAGACCGGACAAATGGTGGTGGAGCTGAGCGGCGACGCCAATCAGCTCTCGCGCGCCTTCACGTACCTGGAACAATTGAACGTGACCATCGAACCCCTGAACCAACGGATCCGTCTGTTGGAAGAGCGTTGCGCCTCCTGCACCGCCTGTATCCCGCATTGTCCTACCGGGGCGCTGCGCGTGGATCGCGACACCTGGAAAGTTTCCTATCAGTCCGATGACTGCGTGGTCTGCCTCTCCTGCGTCGAAGTCTGCCCCTACCGCGCCGTGGAAGTGGATCTGGCGGCGTAAAAAAAGTTTCAGGTGGTTTAATTCATGATCTAAAAATAGACAAGCCTCCCCAATCTCCTGCTGATTCCTATGCAGGAGTTCCCCTCTTTGGAAAAAGAGGGGACAGGGGAGATTTATTTTCCGGAAATGTCCTGTTTCATGATTCTTACCGAATGACCCCCAAAATCAGTTTTTATGACACCATTGCATAAACCTGAACTTCCTTATCCAGGCGATCCCTGAGGTGGTCTTTTTCCATTTCAAGATCGTATCGTGTTTGCAGATTGATCCAGAAGCGTTCCGACAACCCAAAATAACGAGAAAGCCTCAACGCGGTATCCGGCGTAATACCCCTTTGCCCATGAATAATTTCATTAATCCGCCGGGCAGGCACACTGATATCTTTTGCCAGTTTATATTGGCTGATACTCATCGGCTTGAGAAACTCTTCCATGAGGATTTCTCCGGGGTGAATCGGGGGCAGTTTTTTATCCATGTTAAATACTCCTACATAAACTTTAATCGACATAAAAACATCAATGATAATCCGTTATCTCCACTTCATAAGCATTACTTTGCCGCCAGGTAAAACAAATTCGCCACTGATCATTAATACGAACACTAGGCTGTCCTTCTCTATCGCCCGTCAATTTTTCAAGACGATTTCCGGGCGGTATGCGTAAATCCTGCAAGGCCTCGGCAGCGTCTAAAATTTCCAGTTTCATACGCGCTGCAAGTTGGATATTTTGAGGCAACTTCCGTGAACGCATGCGCTTGAATATTTTTTCAGTCTCTTTGTCCGCAAAAGTTTTTATCATGCGCCCTATAATAACGCCACCCGTTAATAATGTCAAGCATAATCAAGCATCCTTCTGCTGGATGTTAAACAAAATTATTCATTTCCCTTCTTCCAATTTTCGCGTTAAAAAGTCATCCTTTCTTCATAACTTCTACCCGCACCGTCTCATTAGCGGGCCGCAAAATCCGGAAAATTTCTTATCAATCCGATGATTGCATGGTCTGCTTATCTTGCATGGAAGTCTGCCCCTACCGGGCCGTGGAAGTGGATCTGGCGGCGTGAAAAATGATATAAGTTGGCTTTTATTTTTGAGGACATGAATGGTTAGAATGATCTCCCGAGTTCCTGAATACACGGGAAGGAGTTCCCCTCTTTAAAAAAGAGGGGACGGGGGAGATTTATTTTCATGGGTCGTCCGCATAATCCTGAAGCTTTTGCCGGAACAACGGCCAGTGATAACAATAACCGTAATCACATAGTCCACAAGGAAAACCCATTAAAACCATCCGGGTTAGGCGATATTTATGACTAAAAAATCGTCATTAATGAGTGCTTTTGTGACTAAATTTTAGTCACAAAATATAAATGGGTTAATTATTTTGCATGAAGAAATACACCCAACCGGATTCAGGCAGATCGATCTTGGCATAGAGCCCTTCCATATCTTTGACCTGATACTGGTCCCTGGCAATGGCTAACATGGATCGGCCTGCATCTGTTGCAAAGAAATCCTTGCTGTAAGCCTCTTGATCCGGCATAAATCCTTCGGAACGCAGCCAATAAAAGAGCCGCTCTTCTTTGATCCAGTCTGACCGGATTTCCACAAAGACAATCCGTTGGACCTGGCCGGGATAAATCAACCAAAGGCGATTCCCCTTGACTGAAGCTGCTTTGGCGATTTTTTGCTTTTCCTCTTCCTTGGGCTTG
>RPPU01000355.1 GCA_003819975.1 Desulfobacteraceae bacterium | reverse complement strand
TATTACGGCATGACCGTGGCCCAAAACCGTATGTTCTACAGCCACAATTGGGCGGCCGCCATGCTGACGGACAACCAGAAACTTCTTCCCGGCCTATTTGTGCACCAGGCCTGCACCACTTCAACAACCTGCGTTCACCTTTGCGCCGTCAATATCGAAGCCGGGATTTACGAGACCGGTTTTGCCTTGATGTCGGATCGCCTCTCCAACGGCCCGCACCTGATCTGGCCGAACCCAATGGGACCGGGCGGCGAAGTGATTTCCGAAAACTGGAACATGGACAATTTCAACGATGACCCCAACGTGGGTCTCAAGATGGTCCAAACCGGCGACAACGTGGCCAGGGAAGTCGGCGCCACCAAAGAAGAAGCCGATGCCGTGGCCGTGCGCCGCTATGAACAATATTTGGACGCACTTAAAAACGACCGCGCTTTCCAGAAACGGTACATGATGCCCGTGGAAGTCCAGGTCTCCAAGAAACAAGTCTTAGTGGTGGATCAGGACGAAGGCATTACGCCCAACGTCGCCGCAACCCTGGCTAAAATGAAACCGGTCGAACCGGGCGGCATCCACAGTTTCGGCGTCCAGACCCATCCGGCCGACGGTAACTGCGGCATTATTGTCACAACGCGCGACAAAGCCAAAGAACTCAGCGCCGACAAAAACGTCGAGATCCAAATCCTCTCCTATGGGTTTGCCCGGGTTAAAAAAGGTTTTATGCCGGCTGCTCCGGTTCCGGCCTCGCAAATGGCCCTTGCAAAAGCCGGTATCACGCTGAAAGATGTCAAAACGGTCAAGACCCATAACCCCTTTGCCATCAATGATATCAATTTCGCCAAAGTATTGGGCTATGATGTCATGAAAATGAACAATTACGGCAGTCCCATGATCTATGGTCACCCCCAAGGCCCGACTGCCGGACGGGGCATTGCAGAATTATTGGAAGAAATGGTCATGCTGGGCGGCGGGTATGGTCTCTGGTGCGGTTGCGCGGCCGGCGACACCGGTGCGGCCATGGTATTCAAAGTGACTTGCAAATAAAAAGAAATGCCTAAAGTGAAAAGTGCCTAAAGTGAACTAAAGTCCATGAATTGAATTCCTCACCTTTAGGCACTGGTTTTTTTCTCTTCTGATTCCTTTAACTTTAGGCACTTTAGTTCACTTCAAACTTTAGGCACTGATTTATTAAGGAGGTTTTTATAACGATATAATTATTCCCAAAAGGAGGGTGTGTATGAATTTCGCTAGGTTTTCCGGGCTTAATGCGAGTAAATTTCCCAAAAGAGAGTTTATCATCGAGAGTTATCCGTCGAAGAAACTGCGCCGGGTTCTCACCTGGGAGCAATTCAACGATCAGGCCAATAAGTTCGCCAACTATCTGACCCAGGAATGCGGCATAAAAAAAGGCGACGTTGTCGTGCACCTCATGATGAACAGCATGGAATGGTATGCCAGTTATTTCGGCGTGCTCAAGACCGGCGCGACCGTCACGCCGCTCAACTTCCGTTTTGCCGGTGCGGACATCAAATACGCAGCCGATGTCACCAAATGCAAGGTCTTTCTGTTCGGCGAGCAGTTCAATCAACGCGTCGAGCCGATTATGAAAGAGATGAGTTACTGCAAAAAATTCGTTTGTTTCGGTAAGACGCAACCGGCCGGGGTCAAGTCCTACCAGGAAATCATCGACAAAGGCGACGGCCGTGAAATCTGCGTGGAAACCCAAGAAGACGACATGGCCGAACTGATGTTTACCTCCGGCACCACCGGCGCGCCCAAACCGGTCTCGCATACCCATCAGACCCTCTTCTACATCGGCATCGGCAATGCCCTGACCTATAATGAAGGCTACAACAGCGTGTATCTGGCTCCGCATCCGTTTTATCACAGCGGCACCCTCTTTCTCTCTTTCCCCTCCTATATCGCGGCCGGCAAGGTGTTGATGCCCATGGAACTGCAGCCCGAACATTATCTCCGCTCCATTGCGGACGAAAAGTGCACCGGCGGCTGGAACACGGTCCCCACCTGGTCGGATGTGATCAACGCGATCAAGTCCGGACAAGTCGACATCTCCAAATACGATCTCTCCGCGTTCCGGCGGGTCGAGATCGGCGCCCAACCCGTGCCCTATGTGCTGCTTGAAGATTCCAAAAAAATATTTCCCCATCTGCCCATCGCCAATATTTACGGCATCACCGAGGGCGGCGGCGGCGGCTTGACCAACTGCTATGACAGCGATATTCTGCGCAAACCGGGTTCCATCGGCATTGCCACTGCTTTTATGGAAGCCAAGGTTGTGGATACCGACGACAAGGAGCTGGGACCCAACAAAGTGGGAGAGCTGCTCCTGAAAGGCCCGCGTCTCATGAAAGAATATGCTTTTAATCCGGAGATGACCGCCAAGACCATCAAAAACGGCTGGCTCTACACCGGCGATCTGGCTTACAAAGACGAGGAAGGATTCATCTTCTTTGCCGACCGCGCCAAAGACTTGATTATCCGCGGCGGTGAAAACATTTTCCCGGCCGAGATCGAAGACATATTGCGCAAACATCCCAAGGTTCAGGACGTGGCCGTGATGGGCTATCCCCATCCGCGCTTTGTTGAAATCGTGCTGGCCGTGATTCAGACCAAGGCCGGCGAAACCTTGACCGATGAAGAAGTGGTCAATTTCTGCAAAGACCGCGGCATGGCCAAATACAAATGGCCGGAAAAAATGATTTACGCGACCATTCCGCGCAACCCGGCCGGCAAGATCGAAAAACCCAAACTGCGCGATATGTATGTGAAACCGGCTAAAGACGCCATGGAAAAGGAATTTAAAAAGCAATCCTAAGCAAAAGCGTACTTATTGCAAATACCTGAAAAACATCTTCAGGTCCGCGTCAATCGGCCGTTTCCGGTTTTTAACGCTTCTCGCTTAAGGGAAAAAGGGTTGGCCGCATGTTTGGCATCGTTTTTCCGCTTGCAACACCTTTGGGTTTGCGTTATTTCTAGTTACTGTTATGCTTTAGACAGTGAAAAGCAGATTACGATTGCATCGCACATTTCAACAAAGGGGGGTTTTTTATGAAGAAGCATCTGATACTGAATTTTTTACTTTTCGCTTTTCTGACAGGTTTGCTGATTTTTTCGGTTCCCGGACATGTAGCGGCTCAAGACGTCATCAAACTGAACTTTGCAAATTTTTTCCCGGCGCCCGAACCGCACAGCGGCAATATCGAAGCTTGGGGCAAAGAAATCGAGAAAAGGACGAACGGCAGAGTAAAATTTACCTTCTTTCACGCCGGCACCTTAGCTCCGGCCGACCAGATCTATGATTCCGTGGTTAAAGGGATCTCCGACATCGGCATGAGTTGTTTTACCTATACGCGCGGCAAGTTTCCCCTCACTTCCGTCATCGACCTCCCCTTGGGTCTTCAGGACGGAGTCACGGCCACGAAAATGGCTAACGCTTATGTTAAAAAATTTATGCCCAAGGAATTGGACGAAGTTAAAATGCTTTATGTGCACGCCCACGGACCCGGACTGGTTCATATGACCAAGAAGCCGGTCAATAATCTTGATGACCTTAAAGGCATGAAAATCAGATCAACCGGACTGGCCTCCAAAATCGTTCTGGCTCTTGGTGCGGCACCCGTCGGCACCACTATGCCGGAGACCTATGATGCACTCCGGACCGGTGTTGCCGAAGGCGCCATGGCTCCTATCCAAGCCCTCAAAGGCTTCCGGTGGGGGGAAGTCATCGGCTACACCATCCTGAACTATGGTTCCAGCTACTCTACGGGATTTTTTGTCGCTATGAACAAAGCCAAGTTTAACGCTTTACCTCCCGATATTCAAAAGATATTCGAGCAGGCGAGCGAGGAGTGGAGCATGAAGACCGGTGCGCTCTGGGATTCGACCGATCAAGACGGAATAAAGTTCATCACCGAAAAAGGGGTCAAGATGATTTCGCTCTCAAAAGAGGAAGATGCCCGTTGGGCCGCGGCCGTCAAACCCCTTTTGAATGCGTACGTGGAAGAAATGAAAACCAAAGGCTTGCCCGGCGATGAAGCCCTTAAATTCTGTCTCGATTTCATAAAGGCTAATCAAAAAGCTAAATAAATCCCGAAAATAAGCCTTTCTCGATTCGCCTTTGAAAGCACTCCTATGGTTAAAGATCTGATAGATGCGGGGGGGTTGTTCGAAGAGCCCCCCGCATTCCCATAAAATTCAGGAGGAAGTATGACAGGTTTTCTCTGGTTTACCGAAAAAATAAGCAAATGGATGAATATCATTGCTTATACTGCTTTGACCTTTATTATGTTTCTTACCGTTACGGATGTTATCCTGCGACGTTTTAGACATCCCATCATCGGGACATTCGAGATCGTCCAATTGGCCGGCGCGGTGGTGATCGCTTTTGGTCTCCCGATCACCTCTTGGATGAGGGGCCACATCTATGTCGATTTTTTTATCAACACATTCCCGGGCTGGGTAAAGAACTTCATGAACATTCTAACCCGGGTTATCGGCATAGCCATTTTCACCTTCATCGCCTACAATCTGTTTCATTTTGCAACCGATCTCTTAATATCCGGTGAGGTGACTTCAACCATGCAGCTTCCGTTCTACCCGATCGTCTATGGCATGGGTGCTGCTTGCTTTTTGCAGGTTCTTGTGCTTGTCGCCGACATCATCAAGGTCACAGGAGGCAAATATGAATGAAGTAACCGTTGGTATCCTGGGGTTGGTGATTATTCTTGTTATGTTTCTGACCGGCATTGAGCTGGCCTTTGCCATGATTGCCATCGGGTTCCTGGGTTTTGCCTACCTCACTTCGTGGGGTGCGGCCCTCAGTCTTCTGGCCAAAGACGTTTATAACGTTTTCAGCTCCTATAGTTTTACCGTCATTCCTCTCTTTGTACTCATGGGGCAGGTGGCATTCAACTCCGGCATTGCCAAAAGGCTTTTTGACTCGGCCCATAAATTCGTCGGTCACATTCCGGGCGGCCTGGCCATGTCGACCGTTGTCGGCGCCACTGCTTTTAAAGCGATCTGCGGTTCTTCGCCCGCTACCGCGGCGACTTTTGCCTCCGTGGCTGTCCCGGAAATGGACCGCTACGGATATGCCCGCAAACTTTCCACGGGTATTGTCGCGACCGTGGGCACGCTCGGTATCTTGCTTCCGCCGAGCGTAACCCTGATTATCTACGGTATCATCACGGACGTGTTCATCGGCCGGCTCTTTCTGGCGGGCATCCT
>RPPU01000354.1 GCA_003819975.1 Desulfobacteraceae bacterium | reverse complement strand
TGCCAGCAAATAATCATGCCGGCTAAAAAAAGAATCAACATGACCGCCCAGATGGTCCAGCCGTGCCGCTGATTCCGGACCGTGCGACCCAGATAATAAGTCAAACCGCTCGGAATCAAAAAGATGGCCAGGATTTGCAGAAAATTGGAGAGCGGCGTCGGATTTTCAAAAGGATGCGCTGCATTGGCATTGAAAAAACCGCCGCCGTTGGTGCCCAGCATCTTGATGGCGACTTGGGATGCCACCGGCCCTTGGGCAATGGTCTGGGTTTCTTGTTCCCGTTCCGTCATGCCGGCCTTGCCCGGCCGGTCTGTTTGTTCTCGGCCGGCATTATCTTTTTGCGGAACCATGACCCGATAAGGCTCCAGCAGCCGCGCCCGGTCATAGGCCTTGAAATTCTGGATCACCCCTTGTGTAACCAAAACCAGCGCGAAAACCAGGGAGAGCGGCAAAAGCAGATAAAGATTCAGGCGCACCAGATCGACCCAGAAATTCCCGATGGTTTTGGCCGAAGCCCGCGCAATGCCGCGCACCAAAGCGGCCGCGACAGCCAGGCCGGTCGCGGCGGAAACAAAGTTATGAAACACCAGACCAACCATTTGCGAAAAATAAGAAAGGGTCGCTTCGCCCGCGTAATTCTGCCAATTCGTGTTGGTGGCAAAGCTCGCCGCCGTATTAAAAGCCAGATCGGCCGGAACCGGACCGAACCCTTGCGGATTCAACGGCAACAGATGTTGCAACCGCAAAATCGCATAAGCGAACAGCAGACCGACCAGACTGAACAGCAGCAGTGAAAACCCGAACTGCTTCCAGTCCTGTTCCTGATCCGGATCGATCCGCAAAAGACGATAGAAAATCCGTTCCATTGGTTTCAAAACCGGCTCGAGCCCGGTCCTGCCCCGGCTGTCCAATACCCGCGCCAGATAAAGCCCCATGGGCTTGGTCAACAGCGCCAGCGCCAGAACAAAAATTAATAATTGCACCCACCCGAAAATATCCATCTGTTAATTCTTTCGTGTCCCGATGTTAAAGAAATATGAAAAACCACGGAACACACGGACCACACGGAAAAAAATCAAAAATTACCGAAGACTACTCTTAAAAAAACATGAAGACTTGCATCATTTTCGATATTTGTTATGTTTTAATTTTTCATCCCTTTCCGTGTGGTCCGTGTGTTCCGTGGTTTGATTCTCTTTTCCCTTACGTGCGTTCCGTGGTTTAGCTTCCTAAAATTTTTCCGGCCGCACAATCGTGACCAGCAAATAAACGATCAACCCCAACCCCAAAACCAGCCCGATTAAATCCGTCATGAATTAAAGCCTTTCGCAAGCATAGATATAAAGAATACACAAACCGAAAACCAGAACGAAACTGCCGATAAAGATCAGGTCCCTCATGAATATTACTCCTTATTCGTCTTTTATTTTCAGCCTTCTGAGAATATTTCACCACAGAGACACGGAGGTCACAGAGATTTTTTTTGCTTTTCCCTGAGACGGGGAAAAGCAAAAACCAACCTGCCCTGCGGGGCTTCTTCGAGGTTTCGTCTCATCTGCGTCCATTCGCGGAAATTCGCGGTTGCTATTCCTTCAATGCCCGATCGGCCCGTTGCAAACTGAAAGTAAAAACACTGCCCTTGCCCTCTGCGCTTTCCGCCTCAATGGTCCCGCCGTGCGCTTCCACGATCTGCCTGGCGATCGCGAGCCCCAAGCCCGCGCCCGTCTCCTTGCCCTGGCCCGGCACGCGGAAAAACTGCTCGAAAACCCGCGGCAGGAACTGTTTGGGAATGCCCTGCCCCGTGTCCGCGATTGAGAAATGCACATCCGCTTCATCCGCCTTGGCCGTGACCGTTACTTTCTCGCCGGCCGAAGTGTATTTGAGCGCATTGGAAATCAGGTTGGCGAAAACCTGCTGAATGCGGATCGGATCGACCCGCACCTCGGGCAAATCGTCCGCCAATGCCGAGCTCAGCTCAATGCCCTGATCCTGGGCCGGAACCCGGAAAGATTCTAAAGCTTCCAGCACCATGGCGTGAGTTGAGACGCTCTTGAATTCCATCCGGTCCTTGCCCGCCTCAATGCGGCCGATGTCCAGCAAATCGTTCAGGATATGGTGCAGCCGGTCGCTGTCTTCCCGGGCCGCCACCAGCAATTCGGCCTGCTTCTCATTGAGCGGCCCTACTTTTTCTTCCAGCAGCAGATGAATCGCCATGCGCACCGAGGTCAGGGGCGTCTTTAACTGGTGGGAAGCCACGGAAAGCACTCCGCGCTTGAGCTCGTCCTGGCTGCGCACCATCGTGACGTCTTCAATGGTGATGACCAATCCGGTTAACTCTTTTTCCCTATCCAAGATAGGGGCCACCCGGGGTTGAAAAAACCGTTCCTCACCCTTGTCAAAATGTTGGATCATGGCCCGGTCTTGGTCCGAATTCGTAGCATAACCTTTTGCCAAGGCCGCATGATACAAATCCTTCAACCACTGCAATGAAAGATCATCGATACGGATGCCGGGTTTGAGGCCGAAGACATTTTTAGCCGATTCCGTGGCCAGATCCACCCGGCCGTCCGGATCGATCACGGCCACGGCATCGGGCAGACTGCTGAAAGTGCGCTGGGTGGAATCCTGGATACGAACCAGCTTGGCCTGATCGCTCCGTTTTTTAAACCGCAAGCCCTCGGCCATGTCGTTGAATGCTTCCGAAAGCCGGCCGATCTCGTCCCGGGTCTCCACGGTCACCACCAGGTCCAGATTGCCGTTTTTGATCTCTTCCGCCGAGCGGATCAGGCGCTGGATGGGCCGCAGGATCCACTTGCCCGTCAAAACGATAAAAACAACCGCCAGCAAAGCGCCGGCCGGCAAAAGTACGTACATCTGTTCGCGCGCGCCGGCCGCGCTTTGCCGCGCGCGGTTATTCGCATCCATCATATTACGCTGGTTCATTTGCAGGATTTCATCGGCCGTGTTCTTGATCTGTTGAAACAATGGGAAAAGGCGGTTGAAATAAATCTCGCGCCGCGAGTCGATGGTTTTGCCCGCATCCTTGATGATTTGGAGATCGACGCGGAATTGTTGAAAAAGATCTTTAAGCCGGGCTGCTTTTTCACCTTCGCCCGCTACGGTGATGTTGCTCAACTCGATTCCCATTTCCTTTTCAAACACCGCTTCGTTCTTGTCGACCAATGCCCGGCCTTCGCGCGTGTCGCCCATCAGGATAAAAAGCATGCCGCTGTCCATGCGTTCCAAGGCCTCTTTCATGTTTTGACAAGCAATCACGCTCCGGTAGTTTTCCCGCAGGATCACATCAATGGAGTTGCCCAGCTTGTTCAAATGGACTAGGCTTTGACCGCCGATAATCAGAATAATGGCCAACAGCCCGCCGAATCCCAATAAAAATTTTTGCCGTATCCCCAACATGCTTTCACCTCTTAGCCTAAAATAGCGACCGAAGATCGCCGAGAGTTATTTAAGAATTTTAGACAGGATGAACAGGATTGACAGGATAAAAGCTCAAATCATTTAATCTCTTTTTCTAAAATCCTGTAAATCCTGTTAATCCTGTCAAAACAATCTTAGTCAGCCGACACCCCGGCTTTTATTTACAACCATTACATAAGCAAACAACGGGCCGCAATTAAATTGCCTTAACACATTGAAATGATGATATTTTTTTATTATAGACCAAGCCGGACCTTGCATTTCACAAGATCGGGATAAATGTACCTTTGTAATTTGCAAGGTGGGCGTCGGTGGCAGGGATATTCATTGACCGAAAATGGCCGGCTCAAGGAATTACGGCGGCGATCGCGGCCCTCAGCCTTTGACCATCCTGCGGAGCGGCAAAGCATCGGGCCGGTATTTTTTTGAAATTCTTGACTAAATCATGATTAATCATGATGATTAATCATGATTATATTGGAGATAACCGGATGAATACCAAAGTTTTGACTGCACATATACCGTTGCCTTTGGCCAAAAAAATCGACGAGATGGCTGTTCGCCAAGAGCGGTCCCGAACATGGATCATTAAGCAGGCATTATCCGCATGGATCGACAAAGAAGAAGAGCGCCGGCGTATGACCCTGGAAGCGCTGGCTGATGTTGATGCCGGACGCGTTGTGGATCACGAGGCTGTAGAAAAGTGGGCGGAAAGCCTTAGCACCAAGAATCCGCTGCCATTACCGCGATGATCGAACTCAAATGGACCAGCAGGGCGCTTTCTGACTTGGCGCGGCTTTACGAATTTCTGGCGCCGGTCAACCAGCAGGCCGCCGCCCGCGTCGTGCAATCGCTGACAGCCGCACCGATTCGTCTTAGGGAACATCCGCGCATTGGAGAGAAACTAGAGGAGTTTGAACCGCGTGAGGTTCGCCGCATCCTGGTGAAAGATTATGAAATGCGCTATGAAATCTACGAATCCGGAATTTTTATACTGCGTATCTGGCATGCAAAAAAAGATCGGTAAAACAATGATCCAAAGGATCAAATCGTGTAACTTGACAAAAAACTCATGGAGTAGTTTGGAAAATCATAAAATTTGTCAAACTTAAAAATTTGACCCTATTTTTCTACGCTCCGCTGAATGCCACCGTCGGGGTCAAGGTATTGGTTCCTCCTTTGGAAGCTGCGCGCCATGCCATACCGCAACAATCCAAACGAGGTTGGCTTTTACTTTATAAAAAAACCGATACGGCGAGATAATCACCTCTCGGTAAGGAAGTTCCGGAAATTCCGGTACGCGCCTTCCGGATTCGGGAAAGTCCTCAAGCCTTCGCAAACTCTTTTCAACTCGATTCCGAAAATGGACTGCTGCCGAAGGTTTATCCCGTCGAATATATGAGAGGGCGGAAAAAAATTGGGTCCTGGCAGAAGGGGTAAATTGAACCTTCACGAAGGCTCCTTGGCTAAAAAGGCATCGGCTTCGGCAAGGACAGTATCCAGATCATATCCTTCACCTATTTCTATTTCCTTGTCTCCCCTGGCCAAAAGACGCAGGAGTTCCTTATCGTGTTCGGATTTTTCATAGGCATCTATACCGATCATAACTGCCGCCGCCCGTCCTCTTTGTGTAATAATCAAGGTTTCTTTATTGTTTCGCAATTGTTTCAAAAGCTTGGCGGCATCCTGCCTCAAATCGCTTACCGGAATAATTTTAGATAGCTTACTCATTTTGTACCCCCTATTGTACGTCTGAATGTACCACAAACGATTCTTCAACGCAATCCTATTTGATATCCAAAAATGATTCTCTAAGGTTTAATATCATACTTATTTTTAACGATTGCCCTTACGATTCAATG
>RPPU01000353.1 GCA_003819975.1 Desulfobacteraceae bacterium | reverse complement strand
GGGGGCCTTCCTGGAGAATCCGTTTTTCGTCTTTGTTGTCCGGCCGCACAACGGCAATATGACCGGAAGCGTCCGCTCTCCGGCTTTTATAGGCCGCCACCACCAAAAAACCTCGATTCGCAAAAGCCTGGGCCTGGAGCCCCGATTCCAACTCCTGCCAGCCCTGAGCCTTTCCTGCTTGGCCGAGCCAGTCGAACTGGGCATTGGCCAATAAAGTCTCCGAATGGTCGGGCGGCCGCAAAATATAAATATTCAGTTTATAAGCCACGGCGGCCACAAAAGCGCTGCAATGGGTGTGGGGTTTGCCGTCGTTCAGAACGCTGGTTTTGGGTTCTCCGGTCAGCCAGTTTACCCGCCTGCCGGCCGGCCAGAGTTCTTCCACGCGCAAGGAGTCCAGAAAAGCGGCCAGGGCGTGGCCTTCAGGAGTGATAACGGGTTCCTGGGCTTGGAGGGAAAAAACAAAGAGGATATAAAAAACGAAGCTCATTTTAAATTCACTATATAAATCAATAAGTTATTCAATGATTAAACTCAATTTGGAAATTTGTCAATCCAAACGAATCGATCATGAAATTATAATTTTAACATATAGCCACAATTGGTAAATGATATAATAGTTTTAACGGGGCCATATTTCGTGGGATTTTTAAGTTTGACCCTAAATATCGTTTGTTTTATACTCACAGGTAAGAGACGTAAGTTATTGTCTAAAATTATCAGGAAGTTAAAGACCGCCTCCCCGAGTATGCCTTGCAAAATTTGTTTAGGCATGAAAGGGGCCTAAGGAGAATGCAATGGGACGATCTTTGGATAATATATCGATTAGCGGTTTTAAATCCATCCGCTCCATAAAAGAGTTGCAACTGGGAAAGCTCAATATTATGGTCGGCGCCAATGGCGCCGGTAAAAGCAATTTTATAAGTTTTTTTAAAATGCTGCGCGCCATGTCCGAAGAAAGATTGTCCAGCTTTATAACTGAGAATGGCGGAGCAGACGGTTTTTTCTTTGGCGGGCCGAAAGAAACACCGCGGATCGAGGCGCATCTAAAATTTGGACAAAACGAATACCGATTTGCGTTGGTACCGACCGCTTCGGTAGCCATGATGGTTGAATGGGAAAACACCCTTTACACCGGCGGCGGAGGTTGGAAATCTCATCCAGGCGGTGGGATTGAATCGCAACTAAAAAAATGGAAAGGCAAAGAGTCCAAATATGGCGGATATTTGAGTGCGGAATCGTATGTTTATGAGGCGGTCTCCAGCTGGCTGGTCTATCATTTTCATGATACGAGTATGACTGCACCCGTACGACGCGATCAATCGGTACGCGATTGGCGTGAATTGAATCCGGATGCTTCCAATATAGCTGCGTTCCTTTTATGGCTTCGAAACCAACACGATGATATATACGAAAAAATCAGGGACATCATCCGGCTTATTGCTCCTTTCTTCGATGATTTTGTTCTGGAACCTGAAAACAAAGGCAACAACGAGGTTGTGCGCCTGGAATGGCAACAAAAAGGATCTTCCTTCCCGTTTCAGCCTTGGCAATTTTCGGACGGCACCATACGTTTTATTTGCCTTGCCACAGCTTTGTTACAGCCGACTCCCCCATCGACAGTGGTGATCGACGAGCCCGAGCTCGGTTTGCATCCTTTTGCGCTTGATGTTCTTTCTGGATTATTCAGGGAAGCATCTGAACGAACTCAACTGATTGTCTCCACACAATCTGTTACCTTATTGAACCATTTTGAACCTGATGAGGCGATCGTTGTGGATCGTGAAAAAGGGGCTTCCCGGTTTCAACGTCTCGATGCCCCATCACTTACCGCATGGCTGGAAGATTTTTCGCTTGGGGAACTTTGGCAGAAAAACGTAATTGATGGAGGTCCCGTGCATGAGTAGAGTGCTGATGCTCGTTGAGGGACAAACGGAACGTTCAATCGTGGAAAATGTGATCAATCCTGAATTGGGGGTAAAAGGTGTTTATCTTTATCCACGCGTTGTCGGAAAACCTGGGCGGAAAGGCGGTAATCCATTTTCCTCTGTACGCCGGGAATTAAGGGCGCTTATCTTGCAGGAACCCACCAGCATAGTAACCATGCTTTTCGATTACTACGGCCTTTCAAATGATTGGCCCGGACTGAAAGCCACTAAAGGGAAAAAACCCGAAAATGTGCCTGGTATTATAGAACCGGCAATTTCCGTTGCGATTGCACAGGAAGTGGGAGCCGATTTTAACCCGAATCGGTTTGTCCCGTATATTCAGCTTCATGAAATCGAGAGCTTATTGTTTGCCGGACCCGGTGAAATGGCCAAGGTTTTTCAACACCCTGAACTAGAAAATAAATTTTTAAAAATAGTGGATCCGTTCGGGGGCTGTGAACGTATTAATGATGATCCTGAAAACGCACCATCTAAAAGGATACAGCGTTTATATCCGGGCTATAAAAAGGGCAGCAGCGTGAACGCGCATGCCTACCGGATCGCTAAAGATATCGGTTTGAAAAAAATCCGTCAGCAGTGCCCCCACTTTAATGATTGGTTAACAAAGCTTGAGCAACTTGCGTGAATGTTGTTTGGCTTTTGCAACACCACTGCATATAAAGAATCCTGTTAATCCTGTCAAAAATAATCTTTATCTTTTCAGCCAAAGGCTTTGCCAGCGAGTTTTAACAACAGCCGTGAACACGATATCCGCCTTTTTATGGAATATACCAACCGGCGAGTATCCGCTTTTTACGGCGCGGTAAAAGACATATCCCAGTAAAACAATCGTAAAAATGATATTGATCGGTGAATTCAGAGGCCATTGGTAAGACCAGCTCAAGGTCAGGCGGTCGGAAAAAGGAGCTAAATAGGGAACCGGCCAGATGTCATCCGGCGTGATTCCGCGGGCTCCGAGCAGATCGAAAAGCAAATGCAGGTGATACACCAGGAAGCCGATTGAGAAAACCAACAAACGCCGGGTGGCGAAAAGAGCCAGCAGGCCGGGAATCAGGATGGCGGCCGGCAGGCCGTGCAAAAGGGAGTGGTGGAACAGGGTATAGAATGATTGGTCGGGCTTACCGATGATGCGGCTCGATAGATCGGCAAGGATTCCGATACCGTCCAGGTCCGGCAATAGTCCGCACAAGGTGACCAAAGTCCGGTTGCGGCTGTCCAAGCGGAACAGGTCGGCGGAGGTCCAGGATGCAAGCAAATGGGTGATCGGGCTCATAAATTTAGGTTAATAGGCTGAAGGTTGTTAGGCTGTAGGCGAAACAGCTCAATGAATACTTATCCACCGTTGAGACTAAAATAACTTAACACCTTGGTTTTTACAATTGAATTGCCAGTTTGGTTGATTGTCTATCGCTAATCAGAATTACCGTGAAAATTTAGTGAGTAGTTTTTTTTGATTTTTTTATCTGAACATACAACTTACTGATTTATAAAAGGATATCCGATCTTGTCAATCGGTTGTCAATGGGGTAATATCAATTCGTTTTTTTAGAGTCTTTCTACCTAAACTTCCCTGAAATGAATTACCCGGATAGGATTTCAAAAATGAACATCGCCACTGAACACTTATGGATCAAATCCCTGGAACCCAATGATGTCGAGGCCTTGACGATGCTTTGGACCGACCCCGAGGTCACGCGCTTCATGGGCGGACCGCGCGATTATGAGAGCTTAAAAAAAGATATCATGCAAGAGGCGTTGTCCGGCAAGCAAACGACCCAGGATGATCTTTGGCCGACCGTTGAAAAGAAAAGCAATCGGGTTATCGGGCATTGCGGACTGCTCAATAAAGAAGTCGACGGGGTTCCGGAAGTGGAGCTGATTTATGTCTTGGCCAAGGAGAGTTGGGGCAAGGGTTATGCCGTGGAAGCGGGCCGGGCGCTGCGGGATTATGCTTTCAACGAACTGGGTTTGCAGCGCTTGATCGCCCTGATCGATCCGGAAAATCGGGCTTCGGCGAAAGTAGCGCTCAAGATCGGCATGATCAAGGAAAAAGAGACACTTCGACCCAACGCTAGGCTCATGCAGGTTTATCAGATCAGGCCATAGATAAATAGCTTGTAGGGGTTCAAAATTTTGAACCCGTACGGTATAAGAAGGACGCAAAGTAAAATAGTCAGGGTTTGCGGGATCGGTGTAGGGGCTTTAAAAACAATTTCAGGAAGAAATTGAAACCTGCCCCTATGAAGAAATGGTAGATACGCAAAGATCAATGTCCAAACATTGGAGAGTAAAGCCATCATGAAAACCTATTACCTTTTTGCCGTCTTCGGATATGTCGGTTTGCTCTGGCTGACCGGCGCGATCATGGCCCGCAAAACCAAATCAGCCGAAGCTTATCTGGTGGCTTCGCGCGGGTTATCGGTCCCGTTCATATCGGTTCTGATCGCGGGCACCTGGATCGGCGGGGTGTCGATCGTGGGCATGGCCCAGGGCGCCTATATCCACGGCATCAGCGCGTTGTGGTTTCAGGTCGGGATCTGGATCGCCATGATCGTCACGGCTCTTCTGCTCGACAAAATATTGCAGGGCAAGAAGACCTATTCGATCCTGGATGTAGTGGGAAGTTTGTACGACCCCAAAACCGCCCGGCTGGCCGGGATTTTACAGCTCGTTTTCTCCATCTGGGTGATCAGCATGCAAATCGTCGGGGGCGGGGCCATTCTATCGGTTATGCTGAACAATCAGATCACGTTTCAACAAGGCATGGTTCTGACTGCTATTGTGTTTACCCTTTATAATGTGCTGGGCGGGTTTACGGCCACGGCCTATACGAACCTGATCCATATCGGCGCCATTGTTTTCGGTCTTTTTTTGGGCGGTTTTTACGTCATTTTTCATACCGGCGCCCTTAGCCAAATGGCGAACCAGTCCCATTATTTCAAGCCGTTCGGCGATCTCGGTCTGTTGCAGGCCTTGAGCTGGGCTTTTATCAATTTCACCCTGGGTGTGCTGGCTCAACCCGTGATCAACACCGCGTCATCCGCCCGGTCCTTGCAAGCAGGCAAAAAAGGAATCCTCATTGGTAATTTGATCGCGATTCCGGTGGTGGTCATGGCCGCGCTGTGCGGCATTGTAGCCAAATATCAATTTCCCGAAATCCCCACGCTCGCGGCTTTGCCGATGTTGCTCAATCTCACCCCGCCCTTTATTGCCGTATTTTTTCTCCTCAGTATGTGGGCGCCGCTGATGAGCTCCGGTTCGCCCTTTTTAATGGGCGCGACCACCTTGTTGGTCAAGGGCTATTTGGCGCCGGCGTTCAAGATCGACCAGGACCGGACGCTGCTGTTCGTATCGCGGATCAGTACGCTGCTGATCGG
>RPPU01000352.1 GCA_003819975.1 Desulfobacteraceae bacterium | reverse complement strand
CCCTTTTGATGCAAAGCCCTGATACCCAGACCCGGGTTCATGCCGTTTTGCAAAATTACTTTAGGGTCTACATTGGCGGGCAACTTGTCTCGATCCGGCCAGGTGTTTTTAGTATTGAACCAAAGGCTCTTGATCAAATCGGGTTTATTCGCAAAATCGAACTCGGCCAGGTTTCGCCAACGCACATCCATATAAGGGCTGACCGGATGACCGGTCAAATACAGGGCCGAGACTTTATAGTCCCAAAAAAAGAAACGCACGTTTTGATCGGACCGGCTGTAATAGCAACGACCGGTTTGGCCGTCGATGTCTTTGTACAGAACCTTGTCCCGGTAATCGCAGGCCTGGCCCACCACCGTCTCAATGGGCTGGCCGACCATATAGATAACGTCTTCCAAGCTCGAGCCAACCTTGATCGGTCCGCCCCATATGCCGGTGCTGTTGTAGGGCCATTCATATTCAAGAGCGTCACTGTGAAATCGAACTTCATAGGCACGGCCCCGACTCATCCAGATCATGAAATCTTGGGGATAGATCGCGCAATAATTCTCCGGCAGATTGTTCTTGGGAAATTCCTGATCGCCCCACATATATTTCAGGGGTTCGCCGAATACGTTGATCACCTTAGCGAGATCGGCGTTTTCAAAATCGTGTTTGGCGATCTTTTGGTTCATTTCCGGGACCGGTTGATCCGTCAGATAGATCGCGTTGACTTTAAAATCCGTAAAGAAAAACCGGATATGACGATCGGGCCGGCTGTAATAGCAATAACCCGGAGTACCGTCGATATTCTTATATAAAACATAAGGCCGGTAATCGCAGGCCTGACCGTCCTTGATCTCTTTGGGATTGCCCAGATTGGCCAACACCTCATCCAAAGTGGAACCGATTTTGAGGCCGTTGTAACAGGAATAGCCCGTATCGTTGTTGGAAAAACGGACTTCCTGGACCGAGTTCCATTTCATCCAGATGCTGAAATTATAATTGTTGTCGTAAAGCAGGATGTAGTTCTCGACCGGCAACTGGGCTTTGGTGAACTCCTGGTTGCCCCAGATATATTTTTGAGGTTGGCCGAAAATCGATTCCACGCTTGAAAGGTCGTAATAAAATTTTAACCGGGCCAGCTTCGATTCCAACTCGGAAACCGGCTGACCGTCCAATTCCAGCCCATTTACTTTGAAATTGCCGAAGAACAAGCGGATCTTGCGGTCGGGCCGGCTGTAATAACAATAACCCGGGATTCCGTCGATGTTCTTATATAAAATATAATCCCTGTTATCGCAGCTCTGACCGTCCACAATTGATTGGGGATTACCAAGCTTGGCCAACACCTCATCCAAACTGCTGCCGATGCGAATCCCGCCAAAACAAGTATACCCCAAGTCGGTCCACCCAAATCGGACCGTTCTGACGACGCCATTGCGCATAGCGATCCAAAAATAATCCGGGTATTTAACCCAGTAGCCTTCACCCTCATATTCGACCGGCTCGCCAAAAATGGCCTTAACCCCGTTTAGGTCGGTGACCCCAAATTTCACCTGTCTGACTTTTTGATTGTAATCGATCGATTGGGCCAAAGCGTCGGTCGAGACAGCGCCGACGCACAATGTCAGGGCCCATAACAAGACCATGACCGAGAACAACCTGTTTTTCTTTTTTGAATTCATTTTTTAATTTCCCCCTTTTTATCGTTAATGTTATTGGCCGTGGGCACTTGAATATTTTGCCTTGTACTCGAAATAGCCGTCGCCTGAAGTTTCAATTTGTTCGCGCCGATCTATCTTGATCTTCATCAAATCCATGATCGTACCCCGATTATGGTCCTGGCTTGATAGCAGCCCGCCGATGCCGATTACGATTTCCTCACCCTCAGCGTAAGCGCTCAAAGAAACCAATACGAGACCATGTTCATCGTAATTCCGAATAGACGCCGGTTCATATTGGCGCCGGTCTGCCGGCGACAGCCAAACCGGCAAGTTTTTATTGGCGGCCATGAAAATACCCCCTTAAATGTCAGACTTATAAACCCGTCAATTTTCCCGCCCGGCCTTTCCTGCCCAAACCGCTCCCGATCTCAATGCGGGAAACGCGATTTGGATAGCCCATTTAATAAAATTCCAATATAGTGTCGACCGAGGCTACCCTTTCGGACGTTTGCAGCCTGTTTTTTTTTATTTTTTTGATGATTTTTTTCAAGAGAGCATGGAAGCGGGATAGGTTAAGCTGATTAAACAAAAAGGAACATTTTAAAAATTATAATTGGCTCACCGAAATAAAATAATCTTAATTTAAAATGAACAATATAAACTATTTTATATCGCTCATATTGTTATGCGCAGCTTTTTTAGTCTTTTTTTTGGCTTTGGTTATTTTTAAAATAAAATCAGGCACGAAAAAGGCCAATCGCTTCATAGGGCTGTATTGCTTTGCAACCTTTTTTTTCCTTTTGCGCGGTTCTTTGTTGATTAGCGGCCTTTATAGCCATCTGCCTTTCTTGACCGAGTTGATCGACAACGCCCGCTATTTTTTAGGTCCTTCGCTTTATTTTTATGTCAAACTGATTATCGACCCGGATTATCATTTCAAAAAAATCGATCTCATCCACTTGGCTCCTGTTATCGTCAATATCGTTATTAAGATGCCTTTTTATCTCGGCACTTCGGAATCGCAAATGACCATCCTGACGCAATGGCTCGATTCCGCCATCACCCAACCGCAATATATATGGGACACCCTCTCCCGACTGCTTTTTTATGTCTGCTTTTGTCTTTATCTAAGCTATGCCCTAAGATCCGCTAAGATTTACCGTGAAAAAATCATAAATTCTTCGCCATTTGGAAATATTTATCTTTCCTGGATTAAGATATTCTCCCATTCCCTGGTTCCCATCCTTATTCTTTGGTTCACGGCCGGGTTTTTTATTCTGATGGGATATTCGCTGCGCTATTTTTTTTATGCCATAAATCTGTCCATTGCTTTTCTGGTTTTATATTGCGGCTTTAACGCGCTGAAAAAACCGGAAATTTTCTATTCGGCCAAAGCATTAAAATCACAAAAGAAATATAACGACTCCTCCCTTTCCGACCGGGAAGTGGAAATCTATCACGATAAGCTTTTGACTTTCATGGAAAAACAGGAAGCCTACCTGGACCCCGATTTGACTCTGGCCGGCCTGGCCGAGGAAATCGGCTTGAGCAGAAACGATCTATCCCGGATTATCAACGAGAAACAGGGCCGATCGTTCTACGATTTCATCAATACCTATCGCGTTGAAAAAATAAAACGCTTGCTGAGCGATCCGAAACGGCAGGAGGAAACCATTCTGGCTTTGGCTTTTCAGGCCGGGTTCAATTCCAAGGCGACCTTCAACAGCGTTTTTAAAAAATTCACGGGCGAATCGCCCGTCGCTTATCGAAAAAATTATCTGAATTAAATTGGGCGGGTCAAAATTCGATTTAGGCTTCTTATTCCAAAATATCGCCAAAAAGTTGTTGATAGGAAAAAATGAATAATCATAGGCTGATAATCGTACGGACTTATTCCGGCGATCTCGCTGGAACTCCTGTTCCGGCCTCGCTGGAACTCTTGTTCCGGCTTGCCGGAATTCATGTTTTTTTGTCCCTGCAAAAAAACATTTAGATTACTTAAAACATACCAAATCTCACACAATTTTAAAAAAAAACAGGCCTGAAACGTCTGAAAGGGTAGCTTTGGTCGACAGAATGCCGGAATTTCAGGTAATGGAATAGGTATATATAGGCTGTCGGTGTTTAGATTATGAAAAAAAACCAATCGAATTGGAACAAATTAGAAAGAAATAAGACCGATCCGCGTTTTCTGGTCGATTTCGATTGTATCAAAGGTTTTTAATGAAAAATTAAACGGAAAAAGCGGCATAGATATGCGAGGAATCATGGATTTCATCATCGCCTGTCGGCAAAAAGACCGGCTAAAAATAAATTATAAGGAGAATATTTTATGACGATTGAAAAAGCGAGAGAAGCGGTAAGAAATTATCCATTCGATGACGAGTTGCTCGAATTTAACGGCACCGAATACAATGCCGAAACATTGTCAAAAACGCTGCATTATTTAATCGAGCTGGACTATCATACCATAGATGACGAAAACAAGGTTAAACTGGGAGCTTCAAAAATAGGAGGAGCGCCGCATTTTCCCAAATCGATGCCCTATCCGACGGATAAACCGCCGTTTTATGCTCAGTTGAATTTTGAGGAATTGAGCAAGTACGATATCGAAAAAATTTTTCCTGAAAAAGGAATGCTGTATATATTTTTGAACGATAAAGAAATATACGACGATATGGTCGATTTCGCGATATACTACGACGGCGATATGAACGATTTGTCGCTTCGAGATGAAGAAAGCAACCGTAAACCAGTTGTCATCAAATTCAAACCGCATTTTATATTTTATCTCAATAATGATGGTGAAGCTTATGATTATTCCGATGCGGCGCGATTTATCCCCGACGAATTAAAGAAAAAAATAAAAAGTATTTTGAAATGCGATATTACAAAAAGAGATTTTGACACGCGCATTTTCGGAAGACCTTTATGTTGGCAAGGAGAAGATATGTTTGATCCGGAAGAATATGATGAAGACGGGGAAAATCTTAATGAAGATGGGGAATATGACGTTATCTCAATCCCGAGAAAACCGGGCCTGATATTATTGTTCCAAGATGATGTCGCGGAAGGGAACATGCATGTATGGATCGATGCAAACGATTTAAAAAATAAAGATTTTTCAAAATGCACCCAGACCTATTCGGGAACGTAAGACCAATCCGGATGAACCGGATCGCTTTTGCCAAGTCGGCGGAGAAAAACGGATTTTGACGGGATTAACAGGATTAAGAGATTAAAAGAATTCTCAAAAATAAATCCCGTTAATCCTGTCTAAAATTCTTCCTGTTGTAAGAAAATATCAAAGTGTTCCCAACGCAGGAGTGAAAATGAAAACGATTAAGAAAAGACTTTTACGACCTCTTCATCATGCGCGAAACGCCGCGATCGCGATTCTATCGATCGCCATCCTTGCGGGTGGTTCTCCCAAAGAACCGGAAAAACTTGAAACCGGAATAAAAACCGCTTCAGGCTGCGATCTTTATTGGTGGCAAGACCAGCCGCTTGCCGCGACCAAGGTACTGCCGGACGGCATAACCAAGTCCATGGTTCTCGAAAAAATGGGTATCGCGGAAACGACCTGTTTCGAAGTAGGCGGAAAAAAATGGCAAAGCATTCCCAACGGCTGGGTGGCGATCGCGGAGAATGCTCACGGGACCATCGCGGTGGCTTTGTTTCAACT
>RPPU01000351.1 GCA_003819975.1 Desulfobacteraceae bacterium | reverse complement strand
CTTTCCTTGGCTTATACCGAGACTGCCGGGCATCCTTTGTTGCGTCAGGCCATTGCCGGGCTTTATGAAAAGATCGTTCCGGAGCATGTGCTGGTTGTGGCGCCGGAAGAGGGCATTTTCATTGCTTTGCAGTCTTTGCTTAAACCCGGCGATCATGTGGTGGCGATCTGGCCGGGTTATCAATCCCTGCACGAGATTCCGCGCAAATTGGGCTGTGCGCTCTCTTTTTGGAAACCGGAGAAAAAAAATTATCCGCGTTTTTCCATCAGCCGGTTAAAAAGTCTTTTGCGTAAAGAGACCCGTCTCCTGATCGTCAATTTTCCGCATAACCCGACCGGCGCCATTCTTGAAAAAGCCGATTGGGAGGAATTGGTGCAAATGGCTTCGGAACGCGGAATAACTGTTTTTTCAGATGAGATGTACCGTTTTTTGGAATATGATTCCCGGGATTGCCGTCCGGGCTTGTGCGATCTCCTGCCCAAAGCCGTTACCTTGGGAGGTCTTTCTAAGGGGTTTGGTCTGCCCGGCCTGCGCCTAGGCTGGCTGGCAACCCAAGATCCTAAACTTTTTTTGAGAATGGCGGCCTGGCGCGATTACACCACGATCTGCAATAGTGCGCCATCCGAGGTTCTCGGCCTGATCGCATTGCGGAACCGGGAGAAGATCACGAGTCGCCATAGGAAAACGATCCTGGCCAACCTGGATTTGCTGGACCGGTTTTTTGAACGCCATGAGGATCGGTTCGAGTGGTACCGGCCCAGGGCGGGCAGCATTGCTTTGCCGGCTTTAAAAGGCAAACGAGACGCGACCCGGTTTTGCGCAGATTTGGTCAAGCAACAGGGCGTTTTGCTGGTGCCGGGCAAGGTGTTCGGCTGCCAAGCCAACCGCTTCCGGATCGGTTTCGGCCGCAAAAACCTGCCCCAGGCTTTGGAGCAGTTTGAAATTTTTGTCAAGAAGCATCGAATAGGCTATTAGCCTGAAGGCTGTAGGCTGAAGACTGAAAAGAAAACGTGAAAAGTGAAACGTGAAACGTTTTGGAGTGCGCGGACCAGGGCGGACGTCCTCGTGTGACGTGTCCGCGCTTTAAAAGCGGCGACGCGTCACACGAGGACGTCCGCCCTGGTCGCCGCATTTCAAAATAAGGTTAATCGATTGAATCATTACTTAGAAAAAAAACAACTTTAAATCTAAATTTGATCCTAATAATCATAGAATTCAACCGTGAACTCGAAACTCGAGATTTATAAAATGACATTAAACAACATGGCGTCTGACAAACGAATGAAAGGCCCGAACATTAAAGCTGTGCTGTTTGATTTTGACGGCACCCTGACCTTGCCGGGAGCCCTTGATTTTCCGGCCATCAAACGCGAGCTGGATTGCCCCTTGAACATGCCTATCCTGGAGTTTCTCGAAACCGTCCCAGCCGGGCAAAGGGAACCGCTCCTGGTCATTCTGGAAGCCAGGGAAGAAGAAGCCGCCTGTCAATCGATTCCAAATCAAGGGGCCGAGGAGTGCCTGCTGAAGCTTAAACAAAAAGGACTGCTCTTAGGCATCCTGACCCGCAACAGCTTGAAATCGGTTTGCGGCGCCCTGAAGCAGTTCAGTCATGTCCGCGAAACCGATTTTGACGTCATCATCACCCGGGACGATTGCCTGCCTAAACCGGACCCCGATGGAGTTCTAAAAGCAGCCCGAATTATGGGCATTAAGCCGGATGAATTGATGGTGGTGGGCGATTTCCGGTTTGATATCATGGCGGGACATGCCGCCGGTTCTTATACCGTGCTTTTGACCAACGGTGCCAAATCGGTCATGGCTCCGGGTGATCCCGAACCGGATCATATTATGGATGATTTATCAAAATTTATTGAAATTTTGATATAAGATTCATCTTTGATTGTCGGTGGCCTTTAATGTCTGCCCATATTTTAGTTAATAAAAATAGATGGTTATCTTATGAATATGATTTGTTTTATTTTCACGCTTGCGATAAAAAATCATTTTAATGATGGATTTAAACTGAGTATCTAATGTTTAGTTACTATACTTTAGTAAAATTTATTTAATACGGTTGGGGGTCCCGCGGATATCCTACAGTCTAAACCCTTACAGCCCATTCTTCTGGTTGCATCATGAACTCCGAATTCGAAATCGTTTATAAAGAGCATTATCAGAAACTATACACCCTGGCTTTCCGCATGACGGGCAATCGGCCGGACGCTGAAGATATCCTGCAAACCGCCTTTCTCCAGGCCTATGCGGCCTTTGACCGGTTCCGGCACGAGAGCTCGGTCTATACCTGGCTCTATCGCATTGTTCTGAATACTTCCAGGAAATATTACAAGGAATCCCGCAAACTGCCGGTTCAGGAATACGCCGAAGAACACAATATCCCGCAAGCGGAAGTCTATGACTACATAAACCGCTTCGGCCGGTCGGAAGACGAAGTCTTGATCCGTCGCACCCGTGAGACCTGTTTGCAGATGTTCATGAATTGCATGCCGTCCAAATACCGCGCGGTTTATACTCTGCGCAGTATTCTGCACTTCAGGGTACAGGAGACAGCCGAGATTCTGGGAATCAAGGCCAATACGGTCAAGGTCAACCTGCATCGGGCTAAAAAGATCATTCAGGGTCATATGGAAGAGCGCTGTTCGCTGATCAAGCCGGGCGCGCCCTGCGATTGCCGTTCCTATGCCGCTTATCTGCAACACACCCAAAAGGCCGGTTTTTTGCCCGATATACACGTGATCAGGGAAAAGGAGCGGATCGCCACACATGAGTTCTTCGATGAAATGGCGGAACTTATGCCCATTGACCGGCTCTTTGACGTACAGCTCAAGCCAATCGACTATCCGGAATTTTTAAAGCGGGTTAAAGTGTTGCGACAGGACAAGGCTCTGAAGGTGCTGGAGTATTGAGAAGAGTCGCGCGGGATCGAGCGGGGCAAAATTTGATATTGTCCGCGGTTATCCGGCTGTTGTCTGCGGTTAAAATGTTTTTAATTTTTTTTTACCACAGGACGTAATTTCAATGTTCACGAAATTACTTTTGGACAGACCAAGAAGAACGAGGTTTTGCTTACAGCCTAAACCCTAAACCCCTACAGTCAATCAACCTGATCAGTTCCTCAATCACTTCCTGTTCTTCACATATTCCCTGATTGAATCTCCGTGCAATCCCACATAAGCGCAGCTCGGCTCGGTTTTGCATTTTCGGCAGGCCAGGTCATAGGCCGAATTGATAGTCCCGCATTGCGGGCAGGCATAGTGCTCCATTTTTTCCGCATGCCATTTTACATGCCCGACTTCCCGGATGCGCTTATGATCTTCCCATAATTCGATCCGGTGCGGTTTTTCGGTTTGAAATCTTTTCAGGTTTTCACAGGGACCCTGGGGACAATCCCCGCAAAAATCCACGTTATGTTTTTGGGCGCACGCTTTGAAGACGCAGGCGCGGCAATGGATGGCGAGTTTTTCGGAGCGGCATCCCAGACACTCCATATCTTGAGTGCTGCAGCCGAAACTCCGGGCCATATAAGCCAGGCGATCGGGATCTTCGTGGGTCGCGATATAAGCGGTGCAGGCCCGGCAGAACAGGCCGCAGACCGAAGATTGGTTTTCAGATAATATTGTTTTTTTCATGGGTATATCCTTTCTGTAATGGTTTATTGCTTTATATACTTGGTTCAACAGCATCGAAAAAGTTGTCGAGAAAGAAATTTTTAACCACAGAGGACGTAATTTCAAAAGACCCTGAAATTACTCCAGACATCGGGCAGATTACCGCAGATAGAACCGAATCTTATCCCCGCTCGACTCGAGCGGGGATAAAGAGTCATCGCTGCGCGAGGCGGAAAATTCGGCGATGAATAATCGGGTGGATGTCGAAAAATTTGAGGTGTAAACGATTTTGATCCCTTTTTTAAAAAGCCAGTAGGGCGTTAGAGGTTTTTTTTCTTCTAAAAAAAATGGCGAATAGGAAATAGATTATCTGTGGTCATCCTGGCCATCTGTGGTAAAAAAATATCGGACGGATATCCTAACATCCGCTTAATCCTGTCAAAATTTCTTTTGGATCCATGATTTTCGGATCGATAGAATTCTTAGAGTCAAAAAATCTGATAAAGGTTACAAAATTAGGCTGATAGGCTGTAGGTGTTTAGGCTATTAGGTAAGATCCGTTGCAATATTCCTGAAATAACTTTCCTTCAGTCTAAATCCCTAAAGTCTATTTACCTGTTTTCTTGTAACCTTTCAGCTTAGATAGGATCTACAATAAGAAAAAAAGGAGGAATTACGTATGGATTACAAACGATATACCGCATTCTGCGGGATTGATTGTTTCAACTGCGAGGTTTTTAAAGAGAACGTGACCCCTGAACTGCAAAACCGGTTGGCGTCGATTTATAAGAAAAAACCGGAAGAAATCAAATGCAATGGTTGCCGGGACAGCGGTTGCCTGATTCTGCCTTATCCCTGTCCGACCAAGGCTTGCGCCGGGCAAAAAGGGGTCGATTTCTGCAGCGATTGCGCTGAATTTCCCTGCAACCGGCTGCAACCTTGCAGCGACAAAGCCGACCGTCTACCGCATAACCTGAAAGTGTTCAACCTTTGCCGGATTAAGGCCGTGGGCCTGGACCAATGGGCCAAAGAGACGCCGGAGATTCGGGCCAGGTATTTTAAGGGGGAAATGATCATCGGCAAAGGACCGCAACGATAAACCGATCACGAGAATTCCGCATTAGAGCAAGCCTCGCCAAATAGCCGATATCCCGGACCCCAAGTTTCCGGTGCACGGGCCAGCTAAATTTTTAAATTATTTTATAGCCCCTCTGTTTCATTTTTTTTCATTTTTTTGTCCGTTTGGTCTGAGCCCGTCAAAGGGCTCAGGATGGGCTACATTCTTGAAAACCTACCAAGAGAGCCCTTTCAGTATTTCATTTTTTATGAAATGTAAAAATATAATTAAATTATTGACATAATGTCAAAATTAATTGTATATTTCAATACCATTTTGAAAATTTACTGGAGTCGATTATGGCGAATATGGCAGAGTCCGGGGTGTTGGAATTATTACAGCGGGTTGCGAAGGGAATTGTGGCAGTGGTCGGTCCGCATTGCGAAGCCGTGATTCACGATTTGGCCGATCCCGAACATTCGGTTGTCTGGATTGAAGGCCGGCTAACCGGCCGGAGCGTGGGCGCGCCTATTCCTGATTTGAGCTTTGTTCCCGATAAACTGAATCGGGACACGCCGGATCAATTCAACTACCGTACGCGGATCGGAACACGTTCTTTGCAATCTTCAACCGTCTGGGTTCGCGATGAAGCGGGCG
>RPPU01000350.1 GCA_003819975.1 Desulfobacteraceae bacterium | reverse complement strand
TTCCCAATTCCAAGCTGGTCTCCTCCTGCACCTATCCGGCCCAAGAAGGCCTACATGTGCGTACCGCCAGCACCAGAGTGGTCAGGGCGCGCAAGATGATTTTGGAACTTTTATTGGCCTCCTGCCCGCAATCCAAAACCATCCAGGACCTGGCTTCGGCTCACGGTATCCGGCAACAGCGTTTCAAGCAGGAACATGAAGACTGCATTTTATGCGGCCTGTGCGTGCGCATGTGCAAGGAACAGATGATGGCCAAAGCCATCGGCTTCAGAGGCCGGGGATCGGGCCGCAGCATCGGCACGCCTTTTGACGTTCAATCCGATGCCTGCCGCTTGTGCGGCGGATGCATGTATGTCTGTCCGGCCTGCCAGTTGCGTTGCACCTATACGGAGCCGGAAAAAGCGGTGTGCGGCGGATGTGAAAATCTGCGCCCGCCTTGCCTGGAAAAAGAGCAGTTTGACGATATGATGTGCTACATGGAACCCTGTGTAGCCTGCGAAATAAAATAAAGATAAATCAGAAAGGAGAAAGTATCCATGTCACTTTCAAAAATAAACGCGACCGCGGCCACTTTAACCAAAAATAGGACGATCGGTTCCGTGGTCCCCTCTTCCGGAATGTGCGTTACTTGCGTGGACGGATGCATCGGCATGTGCGAAATCGGGAAATCGGCTTACCGGGGGCATGAAGTTATTTACCCGCAGCCGTTTGGGGTGATTACCACGGCCGGCGAAAAAGACTACCCGGTCGATTATTCCCATTTTAACATCATGGGCAGCACGATCGGTGCGCATGGAGTCGAAGCGGACAGCGACAAAGCCATTTTTCCGGCCGCAAACCTTGAAGTGGTTATAGGGCATGACCGGGCACTCAAATTTCGCTATCCCTGGATCATTCCCGGCATCGGTTCCACCAATATCGCCAAACAAAATTGGGAGGGTCTGGCCATTGGGTCGGCCTTGTCCGGCACCGGGCTTACCATCGGAGAAAATGTGGTCGGCATGGATCCGGAAACCAAGATCAAAAACGGCCGCATCCAGGATACGGCCGATCTTAAAAGAAGAGTCAAGCTTTATCAGGATAATCAGCGCGACGGTTATGGCGCCGTGATCGTGCAGGCCAATATCGAGGATACACGTCTGGGCGTACAGGAATATGCGATCGAGAAATTAAACGTACAATGCGTCGAGTTGAAATGGGGGCAGGGGGCCAAAAGCATCGGCGGCGAAGTAAAAATCAATGATCTCAAAAAGGCCCAAATGCTTCAAAGCCGGGGTTATATCGTTCTTCCCGATCCGACCGACCCCGCGGTCATTCAGGCTTTTAAAAACGGCGCTTTTAAGGAATTTGAAAGGCATTCGCGGGTCGGTATGGTTTCCGAAGAGGGTTTTGCCAAAAGAATAGAGGAATTGAGAAAAGCAGGCGCCAAATATATTTCGCTTAAAACCGGCGCATACCGTCCGGCGGATTTGGCCCGCGCCCTGGCATTCAGTTCCAAGTATAAACTCGATTACCTTACCGTGGACGGCGCCGGCGGCGGCACCGGCATGAGTCCTTGGCGTATGATGAACGAATGGGGCATCCCGTCCGTGTATCTGCATTCTATGCTTTATGACTATGCCGAATACATGAAAGGAAAAGGAAAATATCTTCCGCCTCTTATTCTAGCCGGCGGATTCACTTTTGAAGATCAAATTTTTAAAGGCTTGGCTTTGGGCGCTCCCCATGTAAAAATGATCGGCATGGCACGAGGTCCGATTGCGGCCGCCATGGTCGGGAAAACGATCGGTAATGCGATTCAAAACAACGAATTGCCGGTCTATGTCGGGCGATTCGGCCATTCAGTTGACAAGATATTCGTTACCGCGGAGCATCTTAAAAAAGAAATCGGCGAAAAACAATATTTCAAATTGCCCACCGGAGCCATCGGCCTTTATACCTACTATGAACGTTTGGCCCAGGGTTTGCGTCAACTCATGGCCGGAGCGCGGAAATTCGGACTGGATCAAATAAAACGGGATGACCTAGCGGCTTTAACCGAAGAAGCATCGAAAATCAGCGGTATAAAATATGTAATGGATGTGGATAAGGAACTGATTAACGATATTTTGAATATATAATTATTGTGTTAGCTCTTTACGGAAGAATAATAGGAGGCAATCTTCCATAGAGCCGCAAAATACCAACGCAAAGGGTAAGGTCTAGTAAGAAGGATGTTCTCCTTTCTGGTTAAGGGCGTTTTGATCGAAAAAAAAATTCTTTTGTAGACCTTTGCGGCTCTAATGAAGATTGCCTCTTAAATTCCAAGAAAGTTCTATTTATTGCCTGATACCTGATCTGGTTGATCAACATCGAGTTGATTTTTCAAGATCGCGGGTCGCAGATCCCGTGCCTATCCGATTAAGAAAAGAATCCTTGCATCCATTCATCAAAAAGGTTATTAAAAACCCCTGGTTTTTTTTATGGAATTATATCGTCTAAAAATAAAAAACTTAGCGGATTTGAAAGCGGAACGAGCCGGGTTTCGCAGTCAAGGTAAAAAGGTTGTTTTTACCAATGGTTGTTTTGATATCCTGCATCCCGGCCATTTGCGCTATCTTTATGCGGCGCGGCAATTGGGCGATTACCTTGTGATCGGACTTAACAGCGACCAATCAGTGCAAACGATCAAAGGACCTGAAAGGCCTATTTTGGGCCAAGCTGAGCGGGCGGAGATGCTGGCGGCTCTTGAATTCGTGGACCGGATCGTGATCTTTGCCGAACCCGATCCTTTCAATGTTATCAGCGAGTTAGTCCCGGATGTATTGGTCAAAGGCGCGGATTGGGCTGAAGATGCCATTATTGGTGCTGATGTGGTCAAAAAAGCCGGCGGCCGGGTCAAAACCATCCCCTTTGTGGATGGTTTTTCAACAACCCAAATAATTCAAAGGGTTAGGCAAGGGGAAAAGGCCAAAAACTGAAACATGAAGAATGTAACAGAAATTTATAAAACTTTTAATGAAAAACCCAATATTTTTGATGATCTCTTCAATATTCCACAGAAAATTTTTACCCACCTTGAAAAGATTTGTTGCCAGGCCTTTTTATCTTTGGTATGGTACACAATCGGTATTTTAGGCGCCCATAGCTCAGTTGGATAGAGCGACGGACTACGAATCCGTAGGTCGCAGGTTCGAATCCTGCTGGGCGCACCATTTTTTTTAATAGCGATCTCTAAGGAAAACCCGCAAAATCCCATGGATAGGCATTTGGGTCATACATTCGTCATTCTGAATAATCATCGGCATTCCGTATTTAAAGATATGGTTTATGAAATTAAACCGGCTATGGGCTTGTTTTGCGTTTCTCAGGTTTATAGATCGATGAAAAACGTGAAAAGCCTACCGGTAAATAATCGCGAAAGGAGTCCTTTATGACAATGAAGTTCGGACCAAGAAGAGGGGAGTTTATCGATATCGGCAAGGAAATGAAGGGAGCCAAAGGCCCGCTGGCGGAGAGTGAACTGAAACAGTTTGAGGCTTTTGATTTGATTTACCGGTCGTTGTGCGCCCTAATGTACAATTATGTGCCCATGTCCGGACACCCGGGCGGGTCGATTTCTTCGGGACGTTTTGTGACCGGCATCCTGTTTGACGCTATGAATTATGATGTCTCCAACCCGGACCGTCCGGACGCGGACCTGGTTTCTTACGCCGCCGGCCATAAAGCCCTGGGCTTATACACCTTGTGGGCTTTGCGCAACGAGATCATGCGTCAGGGCGCCGCCGAGTTATTACCGCGCAATATCGCCCTGCAAATGCGGTTGGAAGATTTGCTCGGGTTCCGGCGCAACCCAGTGGCTGACACAACTTTTTTCAAGAAGTTCCAGGTTAAAGCCCTGGACGGTCACCCCACCCCGGCCACACCCTTTGTGCGTCTTTCCACCGGCGCTTCGGGCGTAGGCCTGGCGAGTTCCCTGGGCCTGGCTTACGGCGCTTTGGACTATTACGGCAAGAACGCCCCTTATGTGCATATCGTGGAAGGCGAAGGCGGTCTGACCCCGGGCCGGGTGGCTGAGTCTCTGGCGGCCGCCGGTACAGCCGCGCTTAAAAACGCTGTTTTGCATATAGACTGGAACCAGGCTTCGATCGACTCCAATCATGTTTGCCGGGACGGAGCAGAGCCGGGCGATTACGTGCAATGGACGCCCATGGAATTGTGTTATATCCATGACTGGAATGTGATCTATGTGCCCAAGGGCATGGATTTCCAGCAGATCCTGGCCGCTCAGCGTTTGGCCCTGAAATTCGACAACAAACAACCCACCGCCATTGTTTACCGCACCACCAAGGGTTGGCAATACGGCATTGAAGGCCGCAGTTCGCACGGCGCCGGACACGGTTTATGCAGCGAAGGTTTTTTCACCGCGCTCGCTAAATTCACGGCGCAGACCGAAAACCCCTTGCCCAAATGCGTGGGCGAACAACGCTGCCAAGCCGGCAAAAACGCCGGTATTCTCGAAGAGTGCTTCTGGCAAGCCCTGACCGTGTTGCGCGGCGCGATCGAAAATCAGCCCGTGATGGTCAAGACCCTGGCCAAACGCTTGCAAAAAGCTAAAGAACGCTTGGATAAGAAAAAACGCGCACCGCGTAAAAACGGGCCCCAGGTGGAGGGGATTTATAAGCTCACTCAAAAAGAGGGCCAGATTGTGCCGGAGACCCTTAAGCTGGCGCCCAACACCACCACCACGCTGAGAGGCGAGCTCGGCCGCGTGCTTCAGTACTTGAACAAAGCCGGCAACGGCGCCATTCTGGTGGCATCCGCCGATCTCCTGGGCTCCACCAGCGTCAATACCGGAGCCAAAGGGTTTCCGGACGGTTTTTATCACAGCGTAAAAAATCCCGAAGCCCGCACTTTATCTTTGGGCGGCATTTGCGAAGACGCCATGTCCGGTATCCTGGCCGGTCTAGGCACCTATGGCCGGCATATGGGCGTGGGTTCTTCTTACGGCGCCTTTATCGCGCCTCTCGGTCATATTGCGGCGCGGTTGCACGCCATCGGCAACCAGGCCCGGCAGGTCATTGCCAAGGAACCTTATAAGCCCATGATGCTGATCTGCGCCCATGCCGGAGTCAAGACCGGCGAAGACGGTCCCACCCATGCCGATCCCCAGCCCTTGCAACTGCTCCAGGAGAACTTCCCCCTGGGCACCATGATCACCTTGACACCCTGGGATCCGGCCGAGATGTGGACTTTGGTTGCCGCGGCCTTGAACAAACGACCGGCCGTAATCGCGCCCTTTGTGACCCGGCCCAATGAAAAGATTTATGATCGCCAAACTCTGGGACTGGCGCCGGTGACCGCCGCGGCCGGC
>RPPU01000349.1 GCA_003819975.1 Desulfobacteraceae bacterium | reverse complement strand
TTGAAATTACGTCCTCTGAAGTAATTTCATGGTTTCTTGAAATTACGTCCTCTGAAGTAATTTCATGGTTTCTTGAAATTACGTCCTCTGAAGTAATTTCATGGTTTCTTGAAATTACGTCCTTGGCGCGAGATTTTCTTGTTTTGTTTTTTTCTCTTCACGCTTTGAGCCAATCTTCACGGCCTAAAGCCCCATGCCCCGGATGGCGCTTTTAAATGGCCTTTCCTTTCGCGCTATGGTACAATTCCAGAATCCAGATTACAGATTCCTGAATTCCGGATAGTTCATTTAATCGTCAACCCAAAACGATGAACCGAAAACCGCAACATTCATGGAAATGAACGATAAAAAACAAACCCTCCTGCCCTATGCGCTTCTCTCGATTTTTCTTATCCTGGCAACCGGCATTGTCTGGGCCGGTTATTTCTATTACCGGCTTTATGCGAATCAATACCGGCTGGAAGTGGAGCGCGAGCTTTCCTCTATTGGGGAGCTTAAAGCCGGCGAGTTGACCCAATGGCGCCGGGAACGTTTGGCCGATGCCCGGATTTTTTATAAAAATTCTGTTTTCAGCGGCCTGGTCCAACGCGCGTTCGAGAATCCCAGGGATACGGAGACCCGGACCCAACTGCGAGCCTGGCTCGATCAATTACAAGCCTATGATCAATATGACCGGATTTGTTTATTGGATACTCAAGCCGGGGAACGACTCGCAATCCCGGATACACAGGAGCCTATCTGTTCCTTGCTCAGGCAAAAGGCGCTGGAAACCTTGGCATCCGGCGAAATAACGATAGTTGATTTTCATCGCGATCCAAAGAACGGATCGATCCGTCTCAGCCTGCTGGTTCCGATTTTGAGCCCCAAACCGGGCAGCCCGGCTTTGGGTGTTCTGGCTCTGGACATCGATCCGGAAAAATATCTCTATCCCTTTATCAAGCGCTGGCCTGTCTGGAGCCGCACAGCCGAGACCCTGCTGGTCCGGCGGGAAGGAAACGAGGTCCTGTACCTTAACGATCTCCGCTTTCGACCCCACACGGCCCTAAACCTGCGTTTTCCCCTGGAACACCAGGATTTAACGGGTGCGAAAGCGGTCTTGGGTCAAACCGGAATCGTGGAAGGCCGCGATTACCTCGGCGATCGGACCCTGGCCGATATCAGGCCCATCCCGGATTCGCCCTGGTTTCTGGTGGCCCGCATGGATATGGCGGAATTGTATGCGCCCCTGAAAGAAAAACAAAAGATCATGATCGCCCTGATCGGTGCACTGTTGCTTTTAACGGGCACGGGCCTCGGAATGGCCTGGCGGCACCAACGGGCCCTTTATTACCGGGTGAAACTAAAGGCCACCGAAGCGTTGCAGGAGAGTGAAGCCCGATTCCGGAACATGTTTTTAAGCCATCGGGCGGTTATGCTGTTGATCGAACCGCAATCGGGCGCGATTCTGGACGCCAATCCGGCCGCGGAGCAATTCTACGGTTATCCCCTTGCCCGCCTTCATGCGATGAATATCGCGGATATCAACATGCTGCCCGCGGACCAAGTGACCCGGGAACGGCAACGGGCTCTTGAAGAAAAACGTAATTACTTTGTTTTTCCGCACCGACTGGCCGACGGCCGCATCCGTACGGTCGAAGTGCGTTCCTCCCCCTTCCTGCTTAAGGATCAACCGGTCCTTTTTTCCATTATCCACGACATCACCGAACGGACGCAGACGGAAGAAGCCTTAAGAGAGAGCGATGAGCGCTATAAAACCCTTTTTTACAAAGCCCTGGACGGAATCTGTCTGGCGGATGCGGATACGGGCCGCATCATTGATTGCAACCGGGCGCTGGCGGCTTTGGTAGAGAGAGAGCGAGCGGAACTGATCGGCCGGTCGCAAAAGATTTTGCACCCCCCCCATGACGACCGGACGGCCTATTCTCCCACATTCAAACAACACCTGACCGATAAAGAGGGGGAAATCCTGGAAACGCAAGTTGTGACTCGTACCGGTATTGTCAAAGAAGTGGAAATCAAAGCCAATTATTTGAATCTTCAAAACAGAAAAATGTTACAGGGCGTGTTTCGGGACATCACGGAACGAAAAAGAGCGGAAGAAGCCCTGCGGAAAAGCGAAGAAAAATATCGCCTGCTGGTGGATTCGACCGATGAACTCATTGTCATCGCACAGAATGGCCGACTCAAATTCGTCAATCGCATGGTGAAAACGCTGACCGGATTTTCCGAACAGGAACTCACCACAAGGCCGTTTCCCGATTTTGTCCATCCGGATGACCGCGGCATAGTGGTGGATAATTATAAACGACGACTCAAGGGTGAGGTGTTTTCAAACAGATATACGTTCAGACTGTTGATGAGCGACGGCAGCTTCAAATGGTTGGAGATGATCGACGTAATTTTGATCGACTGGGAAGGCAAACCCGCCACTTTGAGTTTTCTCGCCAACATTACTATGCGCAAGCAGGCCGAAGAAGATCTGCGGAAAAGCGAAGAAAAATACCGCTGCATCGTGGAATTGGTCCGGGAAGGCATCTGGGCGCTGGATTCGCAAGGCCTCACGACCTATGTCAATCCGCGCATGGCCGAAATCCTGGGTTACACGATCGAGGAGATAATGGGAAAACGCGCGATCGATTTCATGAACCCCAAGGAAATCGGAGACGCCAATTTAAAATTGGAGCGCCGCAAACAAGGGGTCGCCGAAAAATACGAACGTGAGTATGTGCGCAAAGACGGCCGACCGGTGCACACCCTGATTTCAGTTCTACCGCTTACGGACAAACTGGGGGCCTACTCCGGCTCGCTGGCCGTGCTTACCGACATCACCGAGCGGAAACGGATTGAAGAAGAAAAACGCAACCTGGAAATAAAAATGCAGCAAACCCAGAAACTGGAAAGCCTCGGGGTTTTGGCGGGCGGTATTGCCCATGACTTCAACAACCTGCTCATGGTCGTGCTCGGCAACGCCGACCTCGCCCTGGAAGATCTCTCCGCGGTCTCCCCGGCCCATCCCATGCTGACGGCAATCAAAAAAGTCGCCCTGCGCGCCGCGGAACTGTGCAAGCAAATGTTGGCCTATGCCGGCAAGGGCGCGTTCAGTATCAAGCCGATCGATTTAAACAAGCTGGTGGAAGAAATGGGCCATATGCTCGAAATTTCCATTTCTAAAAAAGCGCTGTTGCAATACGACCTTTCAAAAAATCTGCCCGCCATCCGGGCCGACGCAGCCCAGATCCGCCAGGTCGTCATGAACCTGATCATCAATGCCTCGGAAGCGATCGACGACCGGGGCGGCATCGTCTCCATTCGTACCGGTTTTTCGCAAAACGATCAGGTCGATCTGAAGGAATATCCGTTCACCGACGATCTCGCCCCGGGACCTTATGTTTTTATGGAAGTGGCCGACACGGGCTGCGGCATGGACTCCGCGACTGTGGTCAAAATTTTCGACCCCTTCTTCACCACCAAGTTCACCGGCCGGGGCCTGGGTCTCCCGGCCGTATTGGGCATTGTCCGCTCCCATCAAGGCGCTCTAAAAATCGACAGCACGCCGGGTCAAGGCACTACTTTTCGTATTCTGTTCCCGGCCGTGCAAACGGCGATTGAAACAATTGGCCCGGAAAAGAACGGGGAAGAAACCTGGAGAGGCCGGGGGCTTATCTTGCTCGCGGATGACGAAGAACCGGTCCGGGACCTTTGCGGGCGCATGTTGGAGTATATGGGGTTTGAAGTAGTGACGGCCGACAACGGCCGGGAGGCTCTGAAAATCTTTGAAAAATACGGCAGTCGCATCCGTTGCGTGCTGCTCGACCTGACCATGCCGCACATGGACGGCGGCGAGGCGTTCGCCGAATTGCGCCGCCTGGACCCCGGAGTGCGCGTGATCCTGTGCAGCGGCTATAACGAGCAAACCTTGGTCAATGGTTTTTTCGAGAAAGGCTTGTCCGGGTTCATCCAAAAACCCTACCAGATGAATGAGTTGAAAATGAAGTTGAAAAGCGTTTTGGGTTGAGAAGAAGAATTTTCTCGCGCAGAGACGCAAAGCCGCAAAGGTTTTTTTGACAGGATTTACAGGACAATTACATCAGCCTTTTATTTTTCTCCTTCAACATTCGATATTCCGTGTTCGATATTCGATATTTTCTTAGGCAAACAAGGGCGAATGACGCAGAGACATAAAATCGTCTCTACGGATCCGTTCGCCCCTACAATCCTGAACCCCTATTCTTCCACCCTTGGCCCCTGGTCTTATAACTCTTAGGACCTAATCACTTCTCCTCTGGGTCCGGTTGTTTTTTCTTCACCCTTGAACCCTAGGCCCCTTGGACCCTTGGACCCTGTCCTTTTGATTACCGGCTTTGCTCCCTGCCTCGGGGAAAAATTTGAAGCAAGGAGACAAAGCCGGCCTCTTGGGGGAGGGGGGGTACAATCTTTTCAGTAAATCAATGCACCGTGATCATTATGTTTTTACATTTGCCGTTGAGCTGCTCGACCTTTTGTCTTAACTCTTCCAGTTTTCGGCGGTCGCTCTCCTGAAACCATTCCGGTTCATCCAAAGAAAACAGGTTTTGGCTGAGATCCGTTAAAAGGCCCTCGATCTCTTTACACCAATCCCGGACGGCCAGGGCGTTCATCATGGCGCCATGATCGATATCTTTTGCCAACTCGTCGATATAATATTCCATTGAAGAAACCGAATCGCGCCAATCGCCTTCGATCACTTCCTGCAAACGTTCCGATTTTTCCTCTTTCATTTCCAAAAACATACTCCGTTTCCTATTTATGCAATAAATCCAGATTCAGTTGCGATGCCGGGGCATTGGAAAACGGAATAAGCGTCTCCATATTCTCAACCGGAAGAGTTTGGGGTCTTAATAATCTTTTAACCTTAATCTTTAATCCCTCCAAATCCGTTCCCTTGATGAAATAATCCGTTTGCGGATATCGATTACGGTCCGACTTTAAATGGACTCGGTCCCGTCCGAAAATAACCGGCAACTCGTTGCGCTCTTTTCTGATCGCTTTTACTAAAACTTCTTGATCCCCCAGATCCCGATGATCCAACACAACCAAATCAGGCCATTCGCGCTCAATCAGGCCCGCAATCGGCTCCCGGTCGGCAGTGGCGACCTCATAACCCTCTTCCATAAGCTCCGCGGCGTAAAACAGCCGGAGCGACGGTTCCGGACATATGACTAAAATTTTATTCATGCATAATTCCGTTTTGGGACATTATAGACCGCACATCAACAGCTTTTTGTCGATAAGCAAAAAGTAAATAATTGACCCATTACCATTAGTACGGGGCGCCTATTTGGATTGCGCGGACATGTCCGCGCTTTAAAAAGCGGCGTCTTGCCGCCGCACTCCAAAGATCGA
>RPPU01000348.1 GCA_003819975.1 Desulfobacteraceae bacterium | reverse complement strand
TTCCATGGCGCCGATGACTTCAGCCGCCCCGGCCGCCAACCCGCAGGACCCGGCGCCGACATAGATCAGCGGACGCTTGTTGTTTTGGAACTCCGACCATTTTTTAGCCGCTTGTTCACGGCGTGCTTCAAGCTTTTTTGTGTTCATCGAGAATCCCCTGCAGTTTCAGAACCGACATCTGGGCATAGGTTTTATCGTCAAAAGTGACCACCGGCGCAAGCGCGCAACAACCCAGGCAAGCCACCCGCTCCAGGTCATATTTGCCGTCGGCCGTGGTCTCGCCCGGGTTGATTTCGAGGCGCCTTTTAAGCACTTCCAGCATCTGCTCTCCGCCCTTGACATGACAGGCCGTTCCCAGGCAGACCTTGAGATGATGCTTCCCGCGCGGCGCGAACCGGAACTGGGCGTAAAAAGTCGCCACCCCGTAGATTTCATTCTCTGAAATCTTGAGCCAGCGGGCGGCTTTCCGGAGGGCTTCTTTAGGCAGGTAGTCATAGATCGACTGAATGCGTTGCAGCACGGGAATCAAGTCGGCGCGCTCCCCCTTGAATTCCCGCTCCATTTCGGCCAGAGCCTCTTTTTTCATCAATTCGTTCCTCCTTGCCGTATCTCAAGTCGAGGGCAGGCGCAAGGCCTGCCCCTACATCCTGGAACCCTCTCTTCTTCTCTTCACTATTCGATACTCGTTATTCAATATTCGTCATTCGATATTTTATCCGGAAAATATCGCGCCAAGGACGTAATTTTAAAAGACTTAAAATTACTCCAGAGCCGCAAAGGCGCAGAGAGAATCCTTTTATATTTTTAAAAACCTTTGCGCCTTGGCGCTTGGCGCGAGATATTCTTAGTTTCTCGGGCAGGCACAAAGGCCTGCCCCTACACCCTCGAACCCTTTCCTACCTGACTCCCATATTAAAAAGCTTCAGCGCCATGCTCCAGGTATCGACCTCGGAAACGAACAATCCGATCCCGGCCTTATCGGCCAGCTCGATCACGTCCGCAGCCGGCGTTTTACCCTTAACGAACACAATGGCGGAAACATCCACCAGATTCGCGGCCGCGATCAGGCTTTTATGGGTCTGGAGCGTGATCAATAAAGTGTTGGCCTTGGCTCCGGTGATGATATCGGAGACCATGTCCGAGATATACACGCCTTCGAAATTATCATCCTTATACTTGTTAATCGCCTTTAAACCCGCTTTATTGGCCAATTCCGATAGTTTCATAATCTCCCCTTTTTCTTTGCGCAAAGCGCGGAATTAATAAATTTCGGTCAGTCCCGTATCGGCAATGACGATCCCCTTGCAACGATCGATATTGCAGCATTGATCGCAAGGCACGACCGTGATTTTCTTGCCCGGAACTTTGATGTTTTGGTTGAAATATTCATTAAGGGCTTTAATGCCTTCGGCTCCGACACACTTGCCCGAAGCGTGAGTACTGTCCGCGCAAAGGGCCACATAAACCCAGGTGCCCTTACCCTCTTTCTTGCCGATTTTGACGACCGCGCATTCCGGATCGTCACAGGTTGACATCATCAATCCCATCATGTCGTCCAAATTCACCCGCTTGCCGCATTCAACGCATTTCAGATTGAATTTCGTCGCTTGCGAACTTCCCAAATAGACCCAGTAATGATCGCCTTCCTGGTATTCGTCAATCGGAGCGATCGCTTCCGTGGAGAAGAATGCCGCGCGACCCCCGCACCGGGGACACCCTTCCATAACCAGGTATCCGTGGCGGATGTCAGCCATTTCCCATTTGTGATTGCAAGTACTCATTAGCCCTCCGATCCTTTAAGATTTATGATGCTGCTTCTACGGCCCAAAAATCATCAGGCCGATAAGCTGCAAGTGTTTGGCCTGTCGCTGGGCTGCCTATTCTTAAAATAAATCCGACTAAAAACCTACAGCCTAAACGCCTGACAAGTAAAACCCAATAAAAAAGGATTACCAAAATTACAAAACCAACGACCGACCCTTATTTGGGGATTCCCCCAAATGAACAGACTTCAGGAACGTGTTTTGATAATCCCTATCTATAAATAAAAAACAAATTGTAGCGCTCTTGAACTTGAATCAACTGTAAACGCGCACCGTCCAGCATCAGGATCTGAAGTATCATTCAATTCCCGATCCGCTCGTCTTCCGCAATGGAGATAAACCTGAAGGAGGAAGCGGAAGAAAACGATCCGGTTTTATGTTCTCGGAAAAGAAACCAAAAAAAGTTTTAAAAGAAGTGACCTGTTTTTTCAACAGGATTGGTTTTTGGAATATAAACCTTAACACCTTTATAACACTCGGTTTTGAAGCGTGTCAAGAGGGTTCAGCCCTTATTTTTTGGAATAACGAATTTTTTTTGTTGATGGTGTTTAAGAATTTTTGGCGGGATGAACAAAGTTTCCTTTTCGATCTTGAGTCGGCTGAAAAAGCGTTCTTCCGGCCGGATTCCCGAATCTTGCCTCGGTCGCTTTTTCTAGTTTGCCCTTGACTTCCGGACCGGTTTTTTCTACACTTCATGCAAAATTTTATTGTAATTACGATTGGTTATGACAAAAACCCTCAATGAAAACCAAGACCCCGGCCTGAAAAAAGCGTTATGGCTGGCAACGCTGATCGTGGCCGGCGCGAATGTCCTGAGCCGTATCCTGGGCTTTTTACGCGTCCAGCTCATCGCTTATTTGGGCGGTACGGGTCCGGCCGTGGATGCCTATAGCTTTTCTTTCACCCTGCCGGATCTGCTCAACCATTTCCTGGCCGGCAGCGCCCTGTCCATCACCTTTATCCCAATTTTTCAAAAACTACTCTTGCAAAAAGGAGAAGAAAAAGCCTGGCGCTTCTTCTCCAATCTCATGACCGGCGGCACGGTTCTCTTCCTTGTTTTCATCGGCTTCGCCATGTTCTATACCGCGGAAATCATTGCTTTGGCCGGCGGCAATATCAACGACCCGGCCCACCCGGAACAATTTCTTTTGACCGTGCGCCTGACCCGCATCATCCTGCCGGCCCAGCTTTTCTTTTTTTGGGGCGCGTTGCTGAACGGCGTGCAATACGCTCACAAGCAGTTCCTGATCCCGAACCTGGCTCCCCTGGTTTACAACTTCGGGATCATTTGCGGCGGCTGGCTGCTCTATCCTTATATCGGGATAGACGGTTTTTGCTGGGGCGTTCTGGCCGGAGCTTTTATCGGCAACGTGGTGGTCCAGATTCCCGGCGCGCTACGGGTCGGTTTTCGTTATAAACCGCTCCTGGATCTTGGTGACAAGGACTTGCGCAAATATGTCTGGATCACCCTGCCTTTTATCGTCGGCCTGGGCATGAACTTCTCAAATGAATTTCTTTTCCGCATATTCGGCTCTTACATTCCCAACGGCGCCGGCGCCCTGGCCGGGTTGGATTATGCTTATAAAATCATGTCTATCCTGGTCGCCCTGTTCGGCGTTTCTTTCGCGGCCGGGTTTTATCCGTTTATTTCCCAAATGTTGATTGAAAAAAAATTTGCCGAAGTCCAGCGCCTCTTCAATAACATCCTGATCAAGGTTGCGGCCCTGCTCCTTCCCCTTTCGGTCTGCATGATGGTTCTGTCCCCGGATATCATCGCGGTCCTTTTACAACGCGGCCGCTTTACGGCCGATTCCACTCTGCTCACCGCCGGCGCTTTTACCTATTACTTATTGGGCGCTTTTTGCAGCGCCGTTATTCTGATCGTCAATCGATTGTTTTATGCCCTGGAAAACACCCTTCTGCCCATGTTGGTCAGCACTTTCACCGTTTTGGCTTGCCTCCCTTTGTACGGCTTTCTCGGTCATGCCATGGGCGCGAAGGGCATTGCCCTGGCCGCCTCCGTTTCCATGATCATCCAATGCGCGGTCATGCTCTTGTTCTGGAACAAACGTCACCCGAACCCGGAATTAAAATCCGTGACTTATAAATTCGCCCTTGTCCTGGTGACCGCTCTTCTGGGATTTTTTCTTTGTTGGGGCTTAAAAGCCTTTATTCTTAAAAATGATATCCAAATTCAGTCGGTTTTCTGGTATCATTTATTCATTTGTTGCACGGCTGGAATTCCACCCCTGATCGTGATGACCGCGATTCTTGAACTCACCGGGGTTCAGGGTTTTTATGGAGTTATTCGCGACCGGATGAAAAAAATTTTAAAAAAGCGTAATCCGAGCGACGCATAGGTGCTTACAAGATATCGACAAATTGCTGTCGATAGGTAGGGGCGACCGGCCGGTCGCCCCTACTGAATCGTCAACCGACTTATCGTTATACGGATTCATTCCGGCGCTTTGGCCGGAATACATGTTTTTTCGATTCTATCGAAAAAACATAAAGGACCTTCGCATGAAGAAAAAAACCTGGATCATCTCGGGTATCGTCATCCTGGCGGCTGTTGTGGCCGGCCTTATTTTCCTTTACTCCAACCTGGACTATATCGTCAAGACCGCCATTGAAAGATACGGGCCGCGCTTTACCCAAACAGCCGTAAGGGTCGGCAGCGTCAAACTGACTCTGCGGAGCGGCGAATGTAAGATCAAACGCTTCCTGATCGGCAACCCCAAAGGGTTCAAAACCGATTATGCCTTTAAAACGGATCTCATCGATGTGGGGATTCAACCGGCCAGCATCACCAAAAAAGTCCTGCATATCCGCAAAATCATCGTGCTCTCTCCGCAGATCAATTATGAGTCTCAATCCAATGCCAATAATTTCGAAACGATCCAGCGCAACATTGAAAAATCCCTGGGATCTGAAAAATCATCCGCCGTAAAAGGCAAAAAGGAAAAAAGTCCTGAAAAAAAGATGATCGTCGACACCCTGATCCTTCGCGACGTGCGCGTGACCTACTCCTCGGCTCTGGTAAAAGCGAACCTGACTTTGCCCAGCATCGAGATGTACAACATAGGCAAGAATAAGGGCGGTGTAACCGGCGGCGAACTCGCCATGCTGATCACCCAAACCCTCTCCCTGCGCATCGGCAGGGCGGTGGGAGCGGCGGCACTTAAAAACGCCGCTTCGGGCGGAAGCACAAAGGATCTGTTAAAAGGAATTTTCAAGTGAAATGCATTCACGGAATTCAAGAGAAAATATTATGGCAATTGATTCATCCCGGCCAAAAGAAAAAAATGAAGATATTGTTGGCGCAATATTCAGACAAAAAGAGGAATTCCATCGCAGACAGGCTCGCTTACCTATTGAGGAAAAAATACGGATTCTTATTGAATTACAGAAAATCGCCATTACAATCCGTCCCGGACAGCAGCCAAACGAAAGGCGTCAAGTATGGCGGATAAACTGAACTATTTATCGGAGATTGAATAAAGCCATCGGATTTTGAAAAAATCTCCAACTCCATGACTGCACATGGCCGCCGGCCATTCCG
>RPPU01000347.1 GCA_003819975.1 Desulfobacteraceae bacterium | reverse complement strand
GCTGTACGGATGCAGAGGGTTGGCAAACAGCTCGGAAGTCAAGGCGTATTCAACCGTGTTGCCCGCGTACATAACCGCGATGCGGTCGCAGAATTCGGCAGCCACGCCCATATCATGGGTGATCAGAAGGGCCGAGTAGTTGAAGGTCCGCACCAGTTCGTTCAACAGGTTCAGAATCTGGGCCTGGATGGTTACATCCAAAGCCGAAGAAGGTTCATCGGCGATGAGCAGTTTGGGGTTGGAGGAGAGGGCCATGGCAATCATGATGCGCTGGGCCATGCCGCCGCTCAGCTCATGGGGATAGAGTTCGCCGGTGCGTTTGGCATCCAAGCCGACCAGGTCCAACATGCGTTCAACTTCGGCACGGATTTTTTTGCTGCTTAAATGGGGGAAACTGCGGCCGATATTTTCGGCAATCTGTTCACCGGCGCGCATGATCGGATTGAGGGCCGCGACCGGCTCCTGGAAGATCATGGCCATTTCTTTGCCGCGGATCCGATCCAGCTCGTTTTCGTTTAATCCGATCAACTCGCGGCCGTCAAAACAGACGCGGCCATCGATAATTTCGCCGGGCTGTTCGATCAATTGCATCAAGGCTAGGGCCGTGACCGATTTGCCGCAGCCGCTTTCACCCACCAGGCCCAGGCGCTCACCGCGGTTCAACCAGAGTTCCACTCCGTTCAGGGCTTTGATGGTGCCTCTGTAGGTATGAAAAATAACCTTAAGATTTTGAATATCCAGCAGATCGCCACGTAGATTAGGCATGACTTATCTCCTGATCTTAGGGTCCAGGATGTCGCGGATGCCGTCGCCCAGAAAGTTGAAACCGAGCACAACAACCGCAATGGCCAATCCGGGAAAAGTGCTGATCCACCATTGTTGATAGAGATAGCTGCGGCCGTCGCTGACAATGGCGCCCCATTCGGGCGTAGGCGGCGGCGCGCCCAAACCCAGAAAACCCAAGCCGGCGGCGGTCAAAATGATGGTGCCCATACGCAGGGTCAATTGCACGATCACCGGTGAAACGGCCATGGGCAAAACATGCCGGAGCATAATACGAGAATTGTTCGCACCCAAGGTCCGGATAGCTTCGATATAGGGTTGGCTTTTGACTTTGATGGTGTCGGCCCGGGAGAGGCGGGCATAGATGGTCCAATCCACCAGGGCAATAGCGATGATGGTGTTGGTGAGGGTCGGACCCAGGGCGGCGGTGAAAGCCATGGCCAAAACCAAGCGCGGGAAAGCCATGAACATATCGGTCAGGCGCATCAAAGCTTCGTCGATAAAACGGCCCCAATAACCGGCGGTCAACCCGATCAGCACACCGATGGCAATGCTGATGACCGAAACCAGAGAAATGATCCAGACCTCGATGCGGGCGCCGTGGATGACTCGGCTCAGGATATCCCGGCCGAATTGATCGGTCCCGAAAGGGTGCTGGCGGCTGGGCGCCTGCAGGCGGTTATTCATATCCTGGGCCGTGGCGCTGTAGGGCGCCAGCAGCGGCGCGAAAACCGCCACAAGCAGAAAAAGCAGAATCATGATGCTGCCGATCATGGCCAAGGGCGTCTTTTTCCAAAGATAGAGGGTATGTTTTAAATCTTCGATACGGGGCCGGCTCTGCTTTAAAAAGAGCTTCAGACCGGTTTCCTTGTTTGGAGATCGGGTCGCCATGGTCATTAAAACCTCATGCGGGGGTCCAAGACCGCGTAGGAGATATCCACGATCAGATTGGCCAGGGAGTAGATAAAAGCCACAAAAAGGGTCGCGCCGGTAATGGCCGGGTAGTCCATGACCAACAGGGCGTTGACGATGTATCTCCCCAAGCCGGGCCAGCTGAAAATCGTTTCGGTCAAAACCGCGCCGCTTAACAGATCGCCGAAAGAAATACCGATCACGGTCACGACCGGAATCAAGGCATTCTTGAGGGCATGGCGATAAATAACAACCTTGCGACCCAGGCCTTTGGAGCGGGCGGTACGGATATAATCTTGTTTCAAGACATCCAGCATGCTGGCGCGCATGATGCGGGCCACGGAAGCCGTACCGGCATAACCGAGCACAAAAGCCGGCATCACGATGTGTTTGAAGCTGTCCCAGAGCGCCGGCCAGTTGCGGGTGATCAGGGAGTCGATAAAGACCAGGCCGGTGATGCGGTCCGGGAAGATAAAAAGGCTGTTGCGGCCGCTGCCCGGGAACCAACCCAGGTAGGAATAAAGAAAAAGCAATAGGAGCAATCCCAGCCAGAACACGGGCATGGAGACCCCCAGGATGGAGAAAACCCGCAGAACATGATCAACGGGTTTATTGCGCTTGACGGCCGAGATCGTGCCCAGGAGAATTCCGAAGATAATGGTGAAGAGCATGGCGGCACAGGCCAATTCCACGGTGGCCGGAAAAAATTCCAGGATGTCATCGGTCACTTTGTGGCTGGTGACAATGGAAACGCCCAGGTTTCCGCGCAAAATGCCGGAAAGATATTCGGCGAACTGGAGATAGAGCGGCTTGTCCAGGCCAAGCTGGCGCTTCATGCGGTCAACGGTTTCGAGCGGGGCATTGCCGCCCAGGATGGCGCCGACCGGGTCGGCCGGGATGACTCGGGTGATGAAGAAGACAATGGTCGCCACGCCGATCATGACGATCAGCATCAGGATGAGACGGCGGATGATGTAGGCGGCCAGTTTCAAGGGAAAATCCTTAAGGAGAAGGGATCGAGGGGCCAAGGGACCAAGGGTTCAAGGGTTTGCACTTAAATGTTTATGGGTTTTAATCTTCTTGCTCCGAAAGGGATTCATAAATCGGACTCCCGGCTCTTGAATTCTTGATCCCTTTCTTTCAACCCTCGATCCCTTGATCCCTCGGCCCCTTGGACCCTTCTTTTTACTTGCTCACCTTCGTGAAATCAATATGCATGGAAAAACCGGCAAAAGCTTCCGGCAATCCTTTGACCTCATTACTGACTGCCCAAAATTCAACCGGTTGATAAAGCATGGCAAAGGGTCCGTTTTGCTGCCAGTACTCGGTCAGGTCCGCATAGAGTTTCGCGCGTTTTTTTTCATTCATTTCTTTGCCCGCGGCTTCGGTCATATCGGCCGCTTTGTCGTCAAGCCAAGCCATGCGCCAGGCCAGTTGTTTGGCGCGATAATTGGCAAAAGGTTTGGCCAAGGCATCGGCATCCGGATAATCAATGCCCCAGCCGGCCACGATCAGGTTGATGCCCTGCTCGCGCATCTTTTGATACATCTGGGCCGCCTGCATGACGTTGATGTTCGCTTTGATGCCGATCTGCGCCAGGTTCTCTTGAATCAGGGTGGCTTCATTGCGCCGGATCTCGGTTGTGTTGGTAATCAGCTCCACGTCAAAACCATTGGCGTAGCCGGCTTCGTTCATCAGCGCTTTGGCTTTTTTCAGGTTCAGCTTGAAAGGATTTTTTTCTTTATAGCCGAAATAGCCCACGGCATTAAACTGCTGATTCGGGATGGCATAACCGCCTCTGACCTTATTGATAATGGAATCGTAGTCAATGGCGTATTTAACGGCTTGTCGTACGCGTACGTCTTTGAAAGGTCCCCAACCGGCATTGACCCCCACATATTCATTGGATTGGCCGGGAGTGGTAATGATCTGCAGGTTCGGTTTGGTCTTCAGTTCATTGGCCTGTTCCGGGATCAGATTAAAGGCAATGTCGATGTCGCCTTTCTGAATTTGCAGAAAGCGGTCGGCTGCTTCGGGAACGTCCTTAAAGATAATGGTCTTGATTTTGGGTTCGCCTTTCCAATATTTTTTATTGGCGACAAAAACGACTACTTCTTTTCGCTTCCATTCCTTTAAAGAATAAGGTCCGGCGCCGGCGCTGTGATCGATCAGCCAGGCCGCGCCCATATCGCCGTTGACTTCATGTTCCTTAACGACTTTGGAATTCAGGATGCCGCCCAGGGTGTTGCCGATATTGGTCAGCACGGCATTGGGCGGAGCGCCATTGGTCACGATTTGAACCGTATTTTCATCCGGAGCGGTAATGTTCTGTTCGGTCATGCCCAGGACATCCGTGAAAAGCCAGGCCGGCGATTTTTTGAGTTTGATGCTTCTTTGCAGGGAGTAAACCACATCCGCCGCTTTGAGCGGATCGCCGTTATCGAAGACGATGTTTTTGCGCAAATGGAAGGTCCAGGTTTTGCCGTCCGCCGCCACTTCCCATTTTTCAGCCGCTCCCGGTTCAATAACGAATTTACCGTTCTTAACATCCAAAGTGACCAGAGCGGTATAGAGATTTTTTACAAAACCGGAAGTGGGCGCTTCAAAGCAGATACCGGGGTCCAGGGTCAGGAAATTCTCCTGAGGTTGACCGATGATTAAAACATCTTTGGGGATTTCGGCATCGGCTAATCCGGGCCCTATGCCAAAGAGAATCACCCCTGCAAACAGCAACCATTTTTTATTGAACGTGAACCGCATAAAACCCTCCTTTCGATTAGATGTTAAGGTCAATTTTACTAAAAAAGCTGCATTTTTTGAGTATAGAATATGCTGCTAAACCATAAGGCTGTCAAGGGAATTTATGAAAGAGGGGTTTAGACAGTAGGCATTTAGGCTGTAGGAAAAACAGATGGATATTTGTCCAACCTATAGTCAAAAAAAGTGATTGATCCTCGGTAGGTACAATAAGAAAAGGGGGTCAAGGGTGTAGGGTTAGGATCGAGCCGTGGGCTTTGAACCGTCAACCCCAGCGGCTTGAGCCAGGCGTTCCCGGAGATAGGTATAACGCAATTGCGGTTTGTTGTTGTGAATGCCCATGGATAAGGCTTTGGCCGTGCCGATCAGGACGACCAGTTTGCGGCCGCGGGTTACGCCGGTGTAAATCAGATTGCGCTGCAAAAGGATGTAATGCTGCGGCAGCAGGGCCAGGATCACGGCCGGGTATTCGGAGCCCTGGGACTTATGCACGGAAACGGCATAGGCCAACACGAGCTCATCCAGTTCGCTGAAGTCATAAGGGACATCGCGGTCTTCATAGGTGACGGTCAGCAATTGGTTCTCGGTATCGATGTTCTTCACGCGGCCGATGTCGCCGTTATAGACTTCTTTATCGTAGTTGTTGCGGATTTGCATAACCTTGTCCCGTATGCGAAAGGTTCGGCTGCCCCGCACCAGTTCTTCGGCGCCGGGGTTGAGTTCTTTTTGCAATTCCAGATTCAGATTGGCGGTGCCCGCCAAGCCTTTGTGCATGGGGGTCAGGACCTGAATATCTCGGATGGAATGAAATCCAAAATGCTTTGGTATTCTCTCGCTGCAGAGTGTAAGGATTTGATTTAGATTCTTTTCTGGTTCTTCCTCCTGGATGAAGTAGAAATCGGTAATGTCTTTCTTTTCTATTTCTTTCAGAATGG
>RPPU01000346.1 GCA_003819975.1 Desulfobacteraceae bacterium | reverse complement strand
GGGGAAACCCGGGATACGATTATGTGCCCGGATCCGCAAGGGCCTTATGCGGCCCTGGTGCTGCATGATTACGGCCAGGGCCGGGCCATTTACCAGGCTTTTGACCTGGGTCGCAGTCTCAAAGAAGCCAACAAGGAATGGGTCCGGACTTTGCTGGAGAACTCCTTGAAGTATGTCCATAAGGTTCATAGCGGCAATGAGTTTAAGCCTTATGAATTGGCGCCTATCCAACTGAGCTTGAAGAGCCTGGAAGCGGGATTGACAGCCCGGGTTAAGGAGTCGTTCTCTCTGGCGCTTTCGCTTTATGATCCGAGCTCCAAACAATGGATCGACGAAAGTCCCTGGGTTTTCGATACGGGCCTTGATGCCAATGAGGAAAAAGAGATCCCGTTCTATTACCTGACGCCGGATAAAGCGGGAATATTTGGGACCCAAACCGATGTCAGCATGCTTCTCAATGACGAACCGATTTTGGTCAAGCAACTCCAGCTCGATTTAGCGGTTACCAAAGACCTGGATCTGATTCTGGATGAAACCATCAACAATCTTAAGGCCTTGTCCTTGCCTCCCAATGACCGGGCCCGGGTCAACAATGCTTTGACAGCCCTGAATAAGGTCAAGGTGAAAATAGTCCGCATACGCAGCGATGTGGATTACATGATTCAGAAACTAATAGCGGCTGTCGATTACCTGCGGAGTGTTAAATCCGTTGACCTGCGCAATGACCGTCTGGAATTGGACCGGTTGATACGGAGTTATGGAGCGTTGTATTATCTCTTTGTTCCGCCCGGAAATTATTTACAAGGTGAAATAAAAGCATCTCCGAACCCGGTTAAGAGCAACCAAGAGGTGAATTTCCATGTTAAGATATTCAATGACGGGAATGAAGCTTTCCGGGATTTGATCTTAAAGGTCATGATCATGGATCCGAATACCGGGCAGGTCATAAAAACCCTGGAGAAGTCTTTGATTCTGGAAGGCAACAGCAGTCAGGAATTTGACATCAAGACCGTGCTCAAGTATTTCAAGGCCAAGACTTATAAGGTGCAACTTAAGGCTTATTCCGGGTTGCTCTTGGAACCCAAAGTGCTGGCGGAAGAGGGTTTGAAGATTTTAGCGCGATAAGCGCCGAGCGGAGAAGTAAAGAGAGGATGATTCGCCACAGAAGACGTAATTTCAAAAAACTTAGAAATTACTCCAGTGACCCAGAGAGCACAGAGATTATTTATTTTTTGCTTTCCATTGAGAAGATGGAAAGCAAAAAAATCTGCCCTACGGGGTTGAAACATTGCTCACTAAAGGTTATTTAAGTCACCGTTTTTTTATTCACCGCAGAGGTACGGAGAGACCAAAGATTATTTTATTAGGTATCAGATTGTCAGGTTCACGGCTCTCTAACTGTGAACCGTGAACCGTGAAACCTGATTTTTTTACAGATCAATCGGCGAGCAAGCCATGGTGAAACTTTGAGCCACCGGCTGGCAAACCAATTTGCCGTCCACGACATTTAAGCCCAGTTTCAGGGCCGGGTCATCGGCCAGGGCTTTTTTCCAGCCTTTATCCGCCAAAGCCACGGCGTATTTTGAAGTCGCATTGGTCAAAGCCATGGTGGAGGTGCGCGGTACGGCGCCGGGCATATTGGCTACGCAGTAATGGACCACGCTTTCTTCAATATAGATCGGTTTTTCATGGGTCGTCGGTCTGGAGGTTTCCGTGCATCCACCCTGATCAATGGCGATATCCACAATCGCGGAGCCTTTTTGCATTTTCTTGAGCAGTTCGCGGGTGACCAGTTTGGGAGCAGCCGCGCCGGGGATCAACACCGAGCCTACTACGAGATGACTGCGCATGCATTCTTCTTCAACCGTGATGGGGTTGGAATACAGAGGAGTCACTTTATCGCCGATGACATCGCGGAGATAGGTCAAACGGGGGATATTGACATCCAGAATGGAAACCTTGGCGCCCATGCCGGCAATGACTCGCGCCGCGGCCAAACCGGAAACGCCGCCGCCCAGAACGGTCACTTTGGCGGGTTTAACGCCGGGAACACCGGAAAGGAGAATGCCGAGGCCGCCGTTTTTGGCTTCCAAACAAAAAGCGCCCATCTGCGCAGCCAAAGATCCCGCCACTTCGCTCATGGGAGCCAAAAGAGGCAGGGATTTATCGGGCAATTGTACGGTTTCATAAGCAATGCCCACAATCTTGGCGTTCATGCATTTCTCGGTTAAAACCCGGTCCGCGGCCAGATGTAAATAGGTAAACAGGATCAAACCGGGTTTCATTCTTTTAAATTCAGGATCAACCGGTTCTTTGACTTTAATAATCATCTCCGCTTCAGACCAGACATCATCAGCCGTATCGAGCATGGTGGCGCCGGCGGCTTTAAAGGCTTCATCGGAAAAACCCGAACCAAGGCCGGCTGTTTTTTCAACAAAGACTTTGTGTTTATGATCGGTTAAGGTCTTAACCATAGCCGGTGTAGCGGCCACTCTTTTTTCAGCGGTTTTAATTTCTTTTGGGACTCCAATTTTCATATAATTTCCTCCTATTTGTGTTTTGATAAATTTAATAAAATTAATATATTATTAAATTTCATTAATAAATTACTTTAATCCATTTTGCAATAGAAGCCATTTATTTCTGGCTTTCATGACTGTAAATGATTCTGTTGAACGGATGCCGCCGACGCGCGGTAAATCTTCAATCAAGAATCGATAGATACCGCGGATGCCTTCGGTTGTCGCAATTTCAACAATGATATCGTATTTTCCGGTTACAACCGCGGCCCAATGGACCTGGCTTAAGTTGGATATTTGTTCGATTTTTTCATCCAGTTGCTGATGCATTTCAAGATTAATGCCCACAATGGCAATAGTGAGAAACTCTGCTTTAAAAGCATTTACCAAACCGGCAATGCGCATGAAACCGCTGGTAATCAGATTTTCAATGCGGGAACGGACAGTCGGAGGGGTAATATTAAGTTGTTCGGCGATTTTTCCGGCAGACATGCGACCGTCTTCAGTCAAGAGCTGGATGATTTTTTTATCCAGAGCATCTATTTCTTTAATTTGAGTTTCTGATTCCATACTGAACTCAATAGAGCGGTTCATTATTTTGAATTGTTAATATGTTCAACATAAATTTTGTAATTGCAAAATTTATCGTACGCAAATTTACTGAATATGTAAAATTTTGTCAATAAAATTTTTTATGATCAAAAAATTTTATAATATAAATACTTGGGTTTTATGGAAAAGATTGATAAAGCCGGAATCTGCGGATAAATAAAACGGCTCCCAGAGGGGAGCCGTTTTGTATGTATAAAAAGATCGGTTTCGATCTTTTTATTTAGCCTTTAATAATCCTCGGGAGCATCATGTGATGATGCGGACAAAGGGAAGTTGGATTCTGATAGGCGCTGCCGGCAAAGGCTTGAATATATTTGCGTAAATCGGGGAAAGAAACAACCTCATCCACGAAGCCGCGTTTGGCGCAATAGACCGGCCTTGATTTTTTATAATATTCCTGGGCCAATTCATTCATCTTGTCAATAACCGGTTTTAAAGGCTTATTGCTGTCTTTTTCTTTGACCAAACGTCTGGCAAAAGAAGCGACTGAGGCGGTCTCACCGTGCATCACGTAAATTTCCGTGGTGGGGGTTCCCAAGGTAAACGAGTTATGGTTGTTGGCCGTCGGGCCGCCCATGACATAGTGCGCGGCAGCCGTGCCTTTTCTCAGTACAATACACATCTGGGGAACATCGGTCTGTTCAATGGAATAGATCAAAGATTGGCCTAATCCGAGGCGTTCGGCTTTTTCAGCAATGTCACCCACATCGATTCCGCTTGTATCCTGGAACCAGACAATCGGCACCCGGTCGCGGCCGCAAAGGGTCACGAATTCATTCATCTTGATCAAGCCCTGGCGGTATAATTTTCCGCCAATCCCGGGATACTTGGCATATTCGGGATAATTCTTGCCCAGATAACCTTGACGATTGCCGATAAAACCGATCACGAAGCCGTCGATTTTTACCAAGCCGGTATAGACCTCGGGGCCATAACCGGGACGGAATTCCATGTGCTCACTGCTGTCGGTCAACCGGGCGATCAGCTCGTCAAAGTTATAACTTCTTTTTTGATTAAACGCGATCAGGCTGTTGAGGTCGTCGCCGGAAAAGCGCGGCTCTTTGGGTTCTGCTACTCTGAAAAATTTGGGATCGTAAGCCGGAGCCATGGCCACGTATTTTTTCAAGGCGTCGAGGACTCCGAATTCCGTGTCGTAAACTTCTTTAAAGAAACCGGTTTCCTTATGATGTATGTTCACGCTTCCGGGAGGCGTTGCTTTGAAATGGCGGGTGGCTTCAATGATCTGCTCTGCGCCGGCTTCGTCAAAGCCGCCTTGAGGAGCCATGCCGCTGACGATGCCGCCGCCGCCCACGGCAATGTTGGCATCCTTATGGGCGATCAAAATGGTCGGGCTGATGCCCTGGTAGCCGCCGCCGGCCGGGTTGGTGCCGTAGATGCCGGCAATGATGGGCACGCCCAGTTTTTCCAATTCGGCATGTCTGAAAAAGGTGGTGCCGTTGCCGCGCCGATTGGCATAGACTTCTTCCTGTTCGGTCAGTTTGACGCCGCTGCAGTTCACAATCCAAACCAGGGGAATGTGCAGTCGTTTGGCCAAGTCGGTCACACGGAGTTGATTGTCGGCTTGCCCGGCAATCCAGGCGCCGGCCATGACTTTGTTGTCAAATCCGATAACCACGCACCATTTGCCGCTGACTTTGGCCAAACCATCGATCACGCCGGTCGTGCCTTCTTCATTATCAAGGGGATTGTACAGCGTATGCAGCGGACACCAGGTTCCGGGTTCGACCAGGTATTCAATTCGTTCCCAGACCGTGGTCTGGCCGCGTTTTTTGATTTCTGCAGCGGGGATACCGGCATTCTTCACGGCGGTCACGGCTTCAGCTACTTGCTTTTCAACTTGACCGATTTGTTCGCGGTTTTCCACGGCTTCCTGTTTTTGTTTGTCGGTTAAAGGATTACCGAAAGGGGTCATCTTTTCAAAATAAGGTCTCATTTTTTCCTCCTGAAAATGTACGGTCAACAAAGCCCGGACTTTTTTAAACGTTTCCACAACGAGATAAAAGGTCGATCAATAAATAATTTCATAAACCGGTATCTCTGTATTCAGATTCCGGTAATTCTTTGTCCGCCTTCGCAAGGCCTACGGCGTGACAGGCCGGAATTCATGTTTTATTGATCCTGGATTTTCAGGATCAATAAAACATTATTTATTGGCCTTGCGGATACCGAGTTGATCGGTAGCCACGATCATCTTGCAAACATTGGCCGAGCCTTCCACCATGAAATAGGGCGGCGCATCGCGGAAAT
>RPPU01000345.1 GCA_003819975.1 Desulfobacteraceae bacterium | reverse complement strand
TGATGGCCTTGCGGATCGCCTCCGGATCAATGGCCCGGCCCCACTCCGCATCCACGCGGATCAATTTCCCTCCCAGACGGTTCACAATATCGGTCATGCGGGTGCCGAACACACCGTTCACGCCTACCACCACCTCGTCACCCGGTTCCACCAGGTTGACGAAACAGGTCTCCATGCCGGCGCTGCCGGTGCCTGAAACCGGAATGGTCAGGGCGTTTTCGGTTTGAAAAAGAAAACGCAACAGTTTTTGGGTCTCGTCCATAATGGCCAGGAATTTGGGATCTAAATGGCCGATACAAGGCGCGGCCATGGCTTGCAAAACCCTCGGATGTACGCTGCTCGGTCCCGGACCCATGAGAATGCGCTCCCCGGGGTCCAGGTCTCTGTATTGGCTCAGATCGATATTCATATTTTCCTCCAATAGTTTATTAACAATAAGATGAAAGGCATTGAAATCAAACAAAAAAATAGGCACATGGCTCATGTTTCACAGTTGACTCTCTCCCTGCATGTGCACTTTTTAAAATAATTGATAATTTTTTTAAAAGCAACACTCAAGGTATGGGTGATTTCGACACCTTTATCAAAATCTTTAAAATCAAGAGAGACGCGCGCGGGCATTGTCCATATTTTTTTCACTTGCCACACGATTCTTTTACCGGGAATCGCTTCTTTTACGACTCCCTTGAATGTTAATCTGCGCTTACCGACATATTCGTCGAAAAAGACCAAATTGCCCAGATTATCGGGAAAACGTTTAATGGTATGAAATGCCAGATGAGTCCCGGGCCACCATTGACGATAGGCTTCATTCGTGGGGTGAAGCATAAAATGATATATTTTTTCTCCGGACAGGCGCGAAATCCGGATTTTAGCGCGCATCGTAATCATGAAGCGGTAAGTCCCTCCCATTTACTGGCATAAGTGGGAACATAAGTTGTAAACCGTTCCAAAATCCGGCCGGGCTCACTTTCCACAATCAGCATTTCAAAATGCGATTTTTTCACGAATTTTTCCGCAACACTATGTTCCAAAAAACCGATCAACCCATCAAAATAATTAGCGATATTTAGAAGCCCACATGGTTTTTGATGATATCCGAGTTCAGCCCAATTCCATATCTCGAAAAGTTCTTCCAGAGTGCCGATCCCGCCCGGCAACGCGATAAAGCCGTCGGACAACTCGGACATTATCGTTTTACGCTCATGCATGGATTTCGTGATATGCAGATTCGTCAGCCCGTTATGAACAATTTCCTTTTCAACCATGGCTTGCGGGATAACCCCGGTCACCCGGCCACCGCCGGTCAATACGGAATCCGCGACTAAACCCATCAAGCCGACGCTGGCTCCGCCGTAAACCAATCCGATATTCCTATCCACCAGTGCCGCGGCAAGTGTCCGTGCGCTTTCCGCGTACAGGTCGATCCGTCCCGGACTTGATCCGCAATAAACACAGACATTATTTAGTTTCATAAAACAACCATTCTTGTCTTCAGTTTTCATTTGGCAGTAAGGGCGACCCGCCGGTCGCCCCTACAGGGATCATCTAATTGAACGGAGAAAGGAACCGGCGCAAATGTCGTCCTCTTCTATGCCGATAAATTACTTCCGCATGCTGCACATCGAATATCCCAAGGAGCATTTTCATCCGGAACAACAACCCCTTTTCCGGTATATAAATTAATGGAAACATTCCTCACTTTCCGCACGATACCTATAAAATGAGTATATCATCAACCCGATACCGTCAATTTTAATATAGGGGGCAGTGCCAAAAAACCGATCCGGGTGCCGCAAAACCTGGGATAGCCTACCTATCCGGGCTAAAAGCGAAGATGATCATTATTGATACAAATCTATCATTATTTAAAAAATTATAGTTTAATTAATAAATTTTAATCAAAAATGAGTCAACCACTGAATTCAATTGACAATTTGCTTATCAAAAAGCATAAGGTATAATCGCATTTTAGCTATTTTAACGAATGGAAATAGCAGGGTCTTAGAGATGGTTTAGGACTGATAACCTTCAGCCGGCCGCCTAAATACCTAAATAAAAACTAATAGTTATCGAAAGTTATTCCTATATGAATCATGTTCGAAATTTCGGAATTATCGCCCATATCGACCATGGCAAATCCACCTTGGCCGATCGCTTAATCCAACATGCCGGCTTGGTCAGTCAGCGTGACTTTCGCGACCAGATTCTGGACAGCATGGATCTGGAACGGGAACGCGGCATCACCATAAAAAGTCACACCATCACGCTGCCTTATACCAGCAAAAAAGGGGAAACCTTTGAGCTTAATTTACTCGATACACCGGGGCATGTGGATTTCACCTATGAGGTTTCCCGCGCCCTGGCTTCGTGTGAAGGGGTATTACTGCTGATCGATGCTTCCCAGGGCGTGCAAGCTCAAACCCTCTCCAACCTTTATTTGGCCATGGAACATGACCTCGCGGTCATTCCGGTCATTAATAAAATCGATTTGCCCTCGGCTGATATTGACCGCGTCAAAGAACAGATCAAAAACGAATTGGGCTTGGATGTGGCTCAGACCGTGCTCTGCTCGGCCAAAGACGGCATTGGCATCGACGCGATCCTGGAAGCAATCGTGGAGCAGATCCCTCCGCCCAAAGCGGATGTGACCAAACCTTTGCGCGCCTTGATTTTCGATGCGCGCTACGATTCGTTTCGGGGCGTTATTTTCAGTTTCCGGGTCTTTGACGGATCGATGCGGCCCGGCGACATCATCCGCTTTATGCACAATAACTCGACCTATAAAGTTGAAGAAGTCGGAATTTTTCACCTGCAGCGGGAATCACGGCCGGAGCTGAAAGCCGGCTCGGTCGGTTATGCCATTGCCGGCATCAAAACAGTGAGCGACACGCGCATCGGCGACACCATCACCCTGGAAAAAAATCCGGCTACCGAACCCTGGCCCGGTTTCAAAGAAATTAAACCGGTGGTTTTTTCCTCGGTGTACCCGATTGCTTCCGATGAATATCAATCGTTGGTTGAAGCATTGGAAAAATATAAACTGAATGACGCGGCCCTGGTTTATCAGAAAGATTCCTCCGCTGCCTTGGGTCAGGGTTTCCGCTGCGGCTTTTTAGGCATGTTGCATTTGGAAATCGTTCAGGAACGCCTGACCCGCGAATTCGATCAAGCCTTTATTATGACCGTGCCCAGTGTACAGTATCGATTTCAGATGAAAAGCGGGGCCACTGAAGTTATCGATAATCCCCAGTATTATCCCGATCCCGGTCAAATCGAGATCGGTTTTGAACCTTATATCCGGGCCAATATCCTGATCCCGGAACGATACATGGGCGTAGTCATGAGTCTTTGCATGGAACGCCGCGGCAGCAATTCTCGTTTTCATTATCCGGCCCCGGGCCGAATCGAGATGGTTTTTGACATGCCTTTGGCCGAGGTGATCGTTGATTTTTACGATAAATTAAAAACCATCACCCAGGGCTACGGCTCTTTTGATTATGAACTACTCGATTACCAAAAAAGCGACTTGGTTAAACTGGATATCCTGGTCAACAGCGAGAAAGTCGACGCCCTTTCCATGATCGTCCACGCAGACCGCGCCCGGCAATGGGCGGTTCAGGTTTGCGACCGTCTCCGGGATGAAATTCCGCGGCACCAGTTCAAAATCGCCATCCAGGGCGCGATCGGCGGCAAGATTATTTCACGCTCCACGATCACTGCTTTTCGAAAAGACGTGACCGCCAAATGTTACGGCGGTGATATCACCCGTAAACGAAAACTGCTCGAAAAGCAGAAAAAGGGTAAAAAGCGCATGAAAATGGTCGGAAACGTGGAGATCCCGCAAAGCGCTTTTGTGGCCGTGCTGAAGTCGGAAAACGAATGAGATGGAGCGTGAAACGGTAAACGTGAAATGTGAAACGGCAAAAGACATTCGTAAAACGACCAAAAACGTGCTGCCTAAAAGGATACATTGCTTCTGTTTTCATTTATTTTTTTACTTTTCACGTTTGACGTTTCTCATTTGACCTTTCACGTTTCACGCTTTTGGAGTCTTCGTGAAGAATTCCAATCAAAATCCCGGTCTCTATATCCACGTGCCCTTTTGCGGCAGTAAATGCGCCTACTGCGATTTCTATTCCGTGACCGACCGAAATTTCATCGTGCGCTGGCTGCAAGCCTTAAAAAAAGAAATAGGGCTCTATCAAAATGATTTTGCGCCGTTTGACACACTCTATTTGGGCGGCGGTACGCCCAGTATTCTGCCGGATGCGGTTCTGGCCGAACTGACGGATTTTATCAAAACACAGCTCCCTTTTTCCCCGGCAGCCGAAATCACCCTGGAAGCCAATCCCGATGATCTGTCGCTTGCCAAATTAAAACTGTTTCAGGATCTCGGCTTCAACCGGTTGAGTTTGGGCGTGCAATCATTTGACGAAGATATTTTAAAATTTCTAGGACGTCGCCATACGGCCCGGCAAGCCGTCCATTCCCTGGATTGGGCGCGAACCGCCGGATTCAACAATATCACCGTGGATCTCATGTACGCGATTCCCGGTCAAAACGCAAAAGCCTGGTATAAAAATCTGCAACAAGCCCTGAAATTCAAGCCGGAACATCTCTCCTGTTATCAACTGACCCTGGAGCCTTCCACACCGCTCGGGCAATTGGTGGAACAGAATCGTTTGCAGCTCTGGGATGAAGATAATGCCCGGCTTTTCTTTTTGGAGACCTCGCTGGCTTTGGCCGCCGCCGGCTATGTTCATTATGAAATCTCAAACTTCGCCGGAGATCCGGATCATTTTTCACGACACAATCTGAAATATTGGCAGCATGTGCCCTATCTGGGGTTGGGACCGGCCGCGCATTCGTTTCTCGGAAACAAACGCTGGTGGAACATACGCAATCTTGAAAAATATTGTGAAGCGCTTAATCAAGGTCAAGCGCCTCTGGAAGAATCGGAAGATCTGACTCAAGCACAATGGCAATTGGAGACTCTATATCTCGGTTTCCGGACCAATCGAGGAGTCGATTTGGAATTACTGAAAGACTATCCAAACCATGGAACGGTTCTTAAGCAACTCCGGGAATCTTCTTTAATTCACGAGCAGGACGGCCGAATTATTCCGACCCGGGAAGGTTTTGTCGTGGCGGATAGTCTGCCGCTTTTGTTTCAGTAAAACTTTGTGCCTTCGTGACTTGGTGGTTAAAAACACAATCTCAAAGGAGTATCTTTATGAAAATCGCCATTGGAACAGACCATGCCGGATATCATTATAAAGAACGCATCAAAACTTACCTTAAAGAGTTGGGCCATGAAGTCAAAGATTTCGGCACCTTTTCGGATGAAGCCGCCGATTATCCCCTTTTTATCCGGCCCACAGCTGAAGCAGTCGCGCGCGGT
>RPPU01000344.1 GCA_003819975.1 Desulfobacteraceae bacterium | reverse complement strand
GAAAAAATAATGGCTGAAATCCGCCTTTGGGCCAATAAACAAATCGACCGGCCCGAGACCGAACGGATCCTGTCGCCGCAGGAAATAACTCTGCTGGTTAAAGGAAATTTAATTGATGTCGGTAGTCATACCATGAGCCATCCGGTTCTGGCCAAGCTGTCCCTTGCAAACCAACAAAAAGAAATCAGGGTGAGTAAACATTATTTGGAAGAAATCATCGGACGTCCGGTTGCCTATTTTGCTTATCCATACGGTTCTCGTTTAGATTATACGTCTCGGACTGCCGCTTTAGTCCAAAAAGCCGGTTTTCTTGGCGCCTGCTCGAATTACTTCGATATCGTCTGGCGCCGCTCAGATCCCTATCAATTGCCGAGAGCCGTCATTCGGGACTGGAACGGAGAACAATTTTCAAAAAAACTGCAAGAATATTTTTATGATTAAAAAACCGCTTTCTATTTTACAAATCCATACCAAAGACCTCGGCGGAGGAGCAGACAGTATTGCATTAGCGCTCCTCAAAGGCCTGCGCTTAAAAGGTCATCATAGCCGAATCATGGTCGGGATTAAAAAAGGGAACGACCCTTTTATCATTCAAATCGATCATGAAAGGTACAAAAATATTTGGAGTAAAATCTGGGATCGAATAGGCCGTTGTGTCCGGCCTTTCGAAAATAAAATTCCGGGGATGTGGCGAGTTCATGAACTACTCTCTTATGGTATCGGCGAACCGGGCCGCTGGCTTGAAATTCTTCAAGGTCATGAAGACTTTCAATATCCTGCCACAGATCATATCTTGGACCGTCCGGCGCATAAACCCGATATCTTACATTGCCACAATCTGCATGGCGGCTATTTTGATTTGCGGGCCCTGCCCCGACTTTCACATGCCGCGCCCAGCGTGATCACCCTGCATGATGCCTGGCTCCTGAGCGGTCATTGCGCTCATTCCTTTGACTGTCAACGCTGGCGGACGGGTTGCAGTGTGTGCCCGGATCTCACCATCTACCCGCCTTTGCGCCGAGATGGCGCCGGTTTCAATTGGTCTAGGAAAAAATCGATATTCAAAAAAAGCCGATTCTACATTCACACACCTTGCCAATGGTTGCTTCGAAAAACAGAAGAATCCATTCTGAAAGATTCTATCGCAGATTCGAAAGTGATCCCCTATGGAATCGATCTGAGCATTTTCAAACCGGTCGAAAAAACAGCCCTTCGTGCCGCGCTGCATATACCGATGCATGCAAAAGTTATTTTGATCGCTGCCAACAGCATCCGTAAAAGTATCTGGAAAGATTCAATATCCATGCGTGAAAGCATTGCTTGGGTAACACAAAATTTAGCGCAAGAGGATCTTTACTTTATCGCCTTAGGCGACGTTGCTCCTGACGAACAGATCGGTTTGGGCCGTATTCATTTTGTCCCTTTTCAAAAAGAGGCTGCTTCTTTGGCTCAATATTATCAAGCCAGTGATCTATATGTCCATCCCGCTCGGGCCGATACTTTTCCCAATGCGGTTCTGGAAGCTTTAGCCTGCGGCACCCCGGTGATCGCCACCGCTGTGGGCGGTATTAACGAACAAATTATAGATGGCGTCACGGGTTTTTTGGTTCCGGCGCAGGATGCCATAACTTTGAGCGCGGCTATGCACCGCCTCCTTCAGGACGATATTTTACGTGGACACTATGCCCGGAATGCCGCAGAGGACGCCGTAAAACGTTTTGATATTCGCATGATGGTCGACCGTTTCATTGATTGGTATCAAATCATTTTAGAACAGGATAAAAAAATAAAGGAGGGAAACCGTGCCCATGCCTAATCTAGCCGAACTTCCCGCCCCTCCCAATGGTAAAAAGGGCTGGCCCTGGACGGAAACGTTACCAATAGGGCTATCCCCTTTCCCGCCGGAATCCCCGTGGCCAAAAATCAGCATTATCACGCCCAGCTTGAATCAGGCCGCTTTTCTGGAACAAACGATTCGATCGGTTCTGCTTCAAGGCTATCCCGATATAGAGTATATCATCATTGACGGCGGTTCTACGGATCAGAGCCTACCGATTATAAAGAAATATGAAAAATGGCTGGCCTACTGGATCAGTGAACCGGATCAGGGCCAATCCCAGGCCGTTAACAAAGGCATACAAAGAGCCCATGGCGATATCCTGGCCTGGCTCAATTCCGATGATTATTACCTGCCGGGAACACTTCATGTGATTGCAGAGCAGTTCCTTCTGCATCCGCAAGCCGGCGCCTGGGCCGGCGGCGGCCGGCAAATCGATGCGGAAACCGGCAAAGTACTTTGGGAACGTTTGCCGCCTTTGCTCGGTTTTGAGGATATTTTGAATTGGGACCGTTATTATCTTCCTCAACCCTCTTGTTTTTTAAACCGGAAACTATTGGGTCCGAGATTATTTCTGAACGAGCAATACCATATGCAGATGGATTTCGATCTTTGGCTACGGGTCTCGAGGGACCATGTCATGCTGCCGATCCCCAAGATCCTCAGCGTCAATCATCGCCATGGCCGCGCGAAAACAGCCCGGACCGATTTGCTTTACCGGGCCTTGGCGGAAAAGTGGACCATCTGCTTGGAGCAGGCCGGTCCGGAAGCCACCGCCATACAGATCGAAAAATACCTTTCAGCGGATATTGCTTTGATCCAAAAATTCAGAAGTCTGACTCAAAATCCGATGATCAAATTTTTTATTTATTTTATCAAACGGCTTTCTAAAAAACTGTTTTTAAGGTCGGAAACGTGAATATTTGCATCCTAACCGGTGATTTTCCGCCGATCCGGGGCGGAATAGCCAATTATATTCAGGGCGTATATACCGGCTTTAAGTCCCTGGGGCATGAATGCCGGGTTCTTTTTTTACCGGCCAATGAGCCGGCAAAGATCGAGAATCCCGATGTCCGCCTAGTCCCGATCGGCGGCAACCACCGCATTACGAGAGTGTTTTCCGCTTGGAGAGCCATTCGCTCCCAAAAGAAGGTCATCCGGAACAGCGATCTGGTGCTGGTTTCGGCTTGGTCTCCTCTGGGTACGGCCTATCGACTCTGTTTCGAATCTGAAAAACCGCACTCGATCCTCTTGTCCTACGGCAACGATGTTTATGAACCGCTGCGTTCTGCGCGGCTTAAGAAAAAAATGCGCAAAACCTTTGATTATTTTGACGGCCTGGCCGCCATCAGCCAATATACGGCCCGGCTTTGCGAAAAAGTGACCGGAAAACAAATTCAGATCATCGGCGGCGGCCTGGACCGCCGTTTCCTGCAAATACTTGACAAAACATCCCTCCGGGTGCAAGACAAACCCTTAACTTTCCTCTCCGTCGGCCGTCTGATCGAACGCAAGGGTTGCGGTCCGGTGCTGGACTGCTTGGCGCAGATCCGTCGGCATTTGCCTGCCTGGCGCTACTGGATTATCGGACAAGGCGCCTATGAGCCGGAGTTGCGCCGAAAAATCGCGGATTATGGCCTGGCGGAAAATGTGGAGATCCTGACCCGGGTTTCTTTTGATGAATTGCTTTGGCGGTATGAAGCCGCCGATCTGTTCATCATGATCAGCCGCGAAATTCCCGAGCAAGGCGAAGTGGAAGGTTTGGGTTTGGTTTATATGGAAGCCGGGGCCGCATACTTGCCGGTGTTGGCCGGCAGAACCGGAGGCGTCGTTGACGTGGTTTTCCATCGTCAAAACGGCCTATTGGTCGACCCTTTATCCAACGACGAAATTTCCGAGAACATTCTGGAATTGAGCCGAAACGAATCGTTGCGGACGCAGTTGGGCCGTAACGGCCGAAAACTGGCCGAGGAAGAATGGCGTTGGGAAACCGTAGCTTTAAAAATCATGGCTGCTGCGGAACGTAAAGGAGAAGAAACAAAATGTTGAGCGTCGTGATAGCCGCCAAAAATGAATCGGCCCATATCGAAAAATGCATTCGCTCCGTTTTGTTCGCGGACGAAATCATTGTCGTGGACGATTTCAGCACCGACGAAACGGTTGCCATCGCCCGGGGATTGAATGCCAGAGTGATGGCAAGGGACAGCCGGGGTGTTTTTCATGAAAACAAAAACTGGGGCATTGCAAAGGCCGCGGGCGACTGGATTTTCTCTTTGGATGCCGATGAAACGGTCAGTCCGGAACTCGCCCGGTCGATTCAAGCGGCAATAGCCCGTCCGGAGGCGGACGGATATCGGATCAGTCGTCGCAATTATTTCTTGGGTCAATGGATCAAAGGCAGCGGATGGTATCCCGAATATATTTTGCGCCTGTTCCGCAAAGGCCAGGCTCAATGGCCGCTTGAAATTCACGACACCCCCAAGCTGGCCCAAGGCAACCAGGCCGCCCCTGTTTTGGAAGGGCCTTTGCTGCACGATAGTTATCAGACCTTTGAACAATATTTCGACAAGTTTAATCGTTATACCACCCGGTTGTCCGCAGAATATCAGGAGCAAAATATTTCCATGCAAGGTATCCATGGGATCGTTAATTTGTTCTTGCGGCCTGCTTTTTGGTTTATAAAAAAATATATTTTTAAAATGGGGTTTCGGGACGGATTATTCGGTTTTTTCGTCAGTTTCAGTTCGGCTCTGGTTATTTTCGTTTCCTATTTGAAACTCAGGCAGCGGAGAAAAATAAATTAGCGCGATGAAGAAAATCCTGGCCATATCCAACCAAGGTTATATGCTCGGCGGCGGGGAATATTCCTTTTATGATTTGTTCACTCGCCTATCCGGGCTTTTCGACATCCGGGTGATCGTTCCCCAAGAAGGCGAACTGGCCCAAAAATTCCGACAGTCCGGTCTTGAAACGAAGTCTGCAGCTTTATCTTCTTTAAAACCCCTGCATGGATGGTCCATCCTCAAAAGCCTGGCTATATATATCACGATCTGCCGCGAACATAAACCGAACCTAATCTACGCCAACGGTTCACGTCCCGCTTTTTACGGCGGAATCATAGGCCGGATTTTGCATATTCCGGTGCTATGGCATTGCCGCGTCAATGTTCCCGATCGTTATCTGGACCCACTCCTGACCCGTTTATGCCGTCGAATTGTTGCCAACAGCCGCGCCACTGCCGCACGCTTCCCGAAACGGAGTGCTTCTAAAATTCAAATCGTCTATAATGGTATTGATCTTGATTGGCTGCAAATCCGACAAACAACCCGACCCGCTTTTATGCAAGCAAATTGGAAAAGCATGCTCCTGGTTGCTCGCGTCTCCAAAATGAAAAAACATGATCTCGCCATTGCTGCTTTTGAAACCTGCGCCGCGCGCCATGTCGATTATCATTTGTTTTGCATCGGAGATCCGGATCCGTTTGATCCGGATTGGAGCCGGTCATTAAAAGAACGAACTGCCCACTCCCCGGTCGCCGACCGGATTCATTGGATCAACCAAGTGGAGGACTTGCGTCCT
>RPPU01000343.1 GCA_003819975.1 Desulfobacteraceae bacterium | reverse complement strand
AGACGCCCAAAGCTTCAAGCAGTCCGGCCGGCGCTTGAACCGGTTCGTCGATCTTGGCCGGAAAATCCATTTCCATGAGGTCGCCTTGGCGGGTGACGGTTAGGAGTCCGCTACGGGTATGGAAACGCGCGGTTTCCGTGGAGCCGAGCAGGCGGATTTCCCAAAGGATATGGGCGCTCGCCAAAGTGGCATGGCCGCATAACTCTACTTCCACGGCCGGAGTGAACCAGCGCAAGTTGAAGCCATCGCTTTCCTTGACCAGGAAAGCAGTTTCGGAAAGGTTCATTTCCTTGGCAATATTCAGCATCCAAGCCGTGTCGGCCGGTTTCGGCAGCAGACAGACACCGGCCGGATTGCCTTTGAAAGGCGTATCGGTAAAAGAGTCGACTTTGTACGTTTGAATTCCCATTTGGTGCCTCGCGTTGGATTTGTAAAAGAACGGAGTATTAAATATGATCGGCAAAAAGATTATGCAGCAAAAGTAGATTGTTATTCTATGGCCAAGGGGGGTGGCATTCGTTGGTTTTAATTACATAAAATCTGCGATGGCTACCGGGCGCTTGACGGCGAAATTCTGGCGATGCATTTTCATGCGCTCAATTTCTTGTAATGTCTCGGCCTTGAGATAATTCTCTCCGCAATGAGGGCAATGCATGACGGGAATTTTTTCTATGACAAGCAAATTTTCGCCTTTACCGTAACTGCGCGTTACCCGACGAACTTTAACTCCCTTTTTTCCGCAAATATCGCAAATCATTGATTGGTTACCATTTATGTCAAAATAAATTAATCTTAAAGCACTTTATCTCTGAAATCAACAAGTTTTTGTTCCGCTTGGTTCTAACCGCTTTAATCCAGATCTTTCCAAAGATTTTGAATAATAACCTGGCGTTTGAAATGAGAAGCAGGATGAAATTTGGGGTCGGCCAAGGCCTTGTTTAAAAAGATTCTTTGACGCGAGATGGCTTCCTGGTAGAGATTTTTGGGGATCTGCCAGCGCATCTCGAAATGGGCCTTGAAATAACGGTCAATTCGTTTGCCGACTTTTTTCAATCGTTTGTCGATGAGCTTATAAAACATTTTGGTCATTTTGATCAGATCCAGGGCGTCTTCATAAGGAATGGCATCGGCTTCTTTGAGTTCCTGGTAGAGGAAAACGAGTTTTTCCAAATAGGTCCGGCTGGCCAACTGGGCTAAAAGGTCGGCTGCATTGACCATGCGGCCCAAAAGTTCACTGGTTGGAGAAGTGAACGGAATCCGATCGATGTCCTCCTGCAGGTCGGTGCAAAGAATCATGTCCCGGCCTTCCTGAATCTCAGAATCCGTAAGTCCGAGTTCGGTTCCGTGACGACTTAAAAAATCCATGCTGCGTTGCACATGGGTCAAGGAGTGTTTGGCGCCGGTCCCTAGGGTATCGGTCTCTTCCTGGATGTAACCCACATCGTGAAAAAGCGTAGCAATGGCTGTGACAGTGATCTGGTGCGGGTTGAATGCTTCGCCTTGCAGCAGGGCGCCATGGATCATGCGAATCATGGCCAGGAAAGCGTCGGTGGTGTGATTCAAGTCATGATAGCCGGTGTTGCAGGCCCGATAACCGGGATATTGGCCTGCAAAGACCCTGGCCAGCATTTGAAAAGCATCCACGATCGGGGCGCGATTAAAATCAACGTCGATCAAGCGCAGAATGTACAGGGTTTCATCCAATACAATCTGGGGAGGTTCCTGCGGCAGAAGATCAGCGAGCTTTTTTGCTTTCATTTAAAGGCCTTTAGAGGGTTGACCCTTTAGAAAATAACGCTTTCTTTTTGAAATTCCGGTTGCCACATATTTATACGGTACGGTTATTTTTAATTTATTTTAACTCGTAACCTTTTGAAATGTCAATAAAATTTACGAGTTTTTTCCCGCAGCCGCTCATTCCGACCGTTCTTTGCCGGGATATAGGTTTTTTATCTCAGGTTTTTCAGGATCAAAAAAATTTGGGGAACTTTTCTATAAGAATTTACTCTAAAGATCGTGCGCGTCCGGGTCTGATTGACAGGTCTGCCGGGGCATTTTATACTGCGCCAATCTTTAGCGATATGCATAAAATTTTATGCCCTCTAACATGTTTTTATCCATATAAATGGTGAACCCCGAGAACAGCGGCGCGCCGCCAATGTTTGCGGGCAAGCCGGGTCCGGTATGAAAGGAGAAACAGCATGAAAATACGAGCATTAGTTATGGGTTTGATTTTTCTTTTCACCCTGATGGCCTTAGGCGCCATATCAACGCCGGCCAAAGAGGAGCAGGCTCTCGGTATTCCGACCGCACTGGAACCTTGGAAAGCCTGGGTGCTTTTTGGCCAGGAAAACCGGTTTTGCCCCACGGTCTATAATAATGGAGAGGGCTACCATTGTCTCTGGCCGTCGAGCTTGCAACTCGATCTTGCCGGACCGGGCGGCCGTTTTAAGCAGCAATGGCTCGTGTTTGCCAAAACCTGGGCGCCGTTACCGGGCGATAAAGAGACCTGGCCGATGTCGGTAAAGGTCAATGGCCGGGAAACAGCCGTGGTGGAGAAAAACGGGCGCCCCGCCATTCTTCTGGAACCGGGCGAATATACGGTGCAGGGTCAATTCGATTGGAAAGAAATTCCGGAGATGATCCACGTGCCGCCGGAAAGCGGTCTAATCAGCCTGAATCTGAACGGTCAGGCCGTGCCTTTTCCCGTTCAGGAAAACGACGGCCGGCTTTGGCTGAAAAAGGCACGGGCCGCGGAGACCCAGGAAGATCGCTTGGAAGTGCGCGTCTACCGGCTTATGGATGACGGCATTCCCATGCGAATATTGAACCTGCTTAGGGTCCATGTGGCCGGTAAAGCGCGCGAAGCAGTTCTCAAGGGTATTTTGCTTGACGGTTTTATGCCCATGGATATCCAAAGTCCGATTCCAGCCAGGATCGGGAATAAAGGTGAATTATTGATCCAAGCGCGTCCCGGCCGTTGGGAGATCCGTATTCTGACCCGTTCACAAGAGCCGGTCCGGGAGATCGGTCCGGTTAAAACCGTTTATGGCCAAGAAGTCTGGGCCTTGCAATCCCAAAACCATTTACGTATGGTCAAGATCGAGGGGGTCCCGGCCATAGACCCGAACCAGACCGAGAGCCCGGCTGATTGGCGCCATTTGGCGACCTATTTAATCGATGAAGGCAGTACGGTCAAACTCCAGGAATTAAAGCGGGGTGATCCGGAACCGGCGCCGGACCAATTGACTCTTGAAAGAACCTGGTGGCTCGATTTCAATGGCCGCGGTTTAACCATCCGCGACCAGATCCGGGGCAGTATGAGCCGGCAATGGTATTTAGCCATGAATCCAGCCGTGGCTTTGGGCCGGGTCAATGTGGACGGCACAGATCAGTTGATCACGAGTCACGGCAAGGAGAAAAAACCGGGCGTGGAATTGCGGCACGGCCAACTCAATCTGCTGGCTGAGTCGCGTTTGGACAAACGACCCGGCCGGTTGTCGGCGGTGAGTTGGGATCATGATTTCCAATCGGTTTCAGGCATATTGAACCTGCCGCCGGGCTGGCGTCTGCTGGCCGTTCAGGGTGTGGACAATATACAGGGCACCTGGTTTGAACGCTGGACCCTGCTGGATTTTTTCCTGGTGTTGATCATCAGCCTGACTATTTATAAACTCTGGTCCTGGCCCTGGGGTGTCTTGGCTCTGGTAACCCTGGGACTCACTTATCATGAGCCGGGCGCGCCGCGCTTGGTTTGGGTCAACCTGCTGGCCGCGGCAGCCTTGCTGCGGTTTTTGCCCGAGAGTTGGTTTAAAAAACTGATCAAGGTTTGGCGTTGGGCCGCGCTGGCGGCTCTGTTGGTGATCAGTATTCCATTTATGGTGCAGCAGGTACGTTGGGCCATGTATCCGCAATTGGAGCAGGTTTATGAATATTCCCAAGGGGGTTGGCTGGGGCGGAAAGCCATGGTAAGTCTCGGAGACATAAATCAAACTGAATACGCCAAAATGCCGAGACCGGCTCCGGCGCCGGTTCAGGCCCCGGGGGCGGCCGCGCCGGAAACGCTTAATAAACCAGACATACAGCCTTCTGAAGAGCTTGAAGAAGAAGCCGACCATGATGCCGGTGAAGGCGGAGAACAATCCGGACGCGAATGGACACGGAAACTCATTGCTTCCAGCGTCATCCCAAGAGCGGGAAAAGTTTCCGTTGATTATTATCAGAATAAGGCCATCCAAGCTTATGACGCCAAGGCCCTGAACCAGACCGGACCGGGTTTGCCGGCCTGGAATTGGCGCTCCTATGAGATGCGCTGGAACGAGCCGGTAACCAAGGATCAGACCGTTCGTTTTTGGTTGCTCTCTCCAGGTGTCAATCTGGCCATAGGTTTTCTACGGGTTATTTTGCTGGCTATCATGATCCTATTGATGTTGGGTGTCCCCTTATTGAAACTATCGTTTAAAAAATGGAGTAAGGGTTCGATCACCCTGGCCATGCTTGTCTTGCTCTGTCCGCTCTCATCGGTTTGGGCCGCGGACTTTCCGCCGCCGGAAATCCTTGAAGAACTAAAAGAACGGCTTTTACAGAAACCGGATTGTCTGCCGAATTGCGCGGAAAGCCCTAAAATGGAATTGCAGGCAAGTTTGAACAACTTGCGGCTGGTATGGCAAGTGCATGCGGCCGTTGAAACCGTGGTGCCGCTGCCCGGCTCGGCCGATCTCTGGTTGCCGCAACAAGTCCTGATCGACGGCGCACCGGCCAAAGGCCTGGCCCGTGACAAGGAGGGCCGTTTGTGGGCCGTGGTCCCCAAGGGTGTCCATCTGTTTGTTTTGCAAGGTTTGATGCCGTTGGTGAATGATTTTCAGATTCCTCTGCCTTTGGCGCCCCATCAAGTCGTTTACCAAAGCGACGGCTGGGAAATTCAGGGGGTGGACAAAGAGGGCCGGGTCAAGGCTGGAATTAAATTGATTCGCAAGAAAACAGCCGGCGGCAATAAAGAAATTTCTCAACTCAGTTTGCCGCCTTTTTTCCAAGTGGAAAGGATCATCTCCCTAGGCCTAGATTGGCAGGTCCGTTCCCGGATCAGCCGTCTGACCCCGGCCGGCGCGCCGGTGGTTTTGACGGTGCCGCTGCTGCCGGGCGAATCGGTCACAACGGCCGGGCTGCGGGTTGAGAACAACAAGATCCAGATTCAGATGGATCCCCGCGCAGAAGAAGTACTTTGGGAATCGACCCTTAAAAAAGAAGAGATCCTTACTTTGCAGGCGCCGCGATCGGCGCCCTGGGTCGAAACCTGGATTTTGGAAACCAGCACGATCTGGCACGCGGACCTTTCCGGGATCGCCGTGGTCCATCATCAGGACGAGGGCGGTATTTGGCGGCCCGAGTGGCGGCCCTGGCCCGGGGAAGAAGTTCAAATCCGGATCTCGCGT
>RPPU01000342.1 GCA_003819975.1 Desulfobacteraceae bacterium | reverse complement strand
TCATGGCTTGGGCATTGTGCGGCGTGCACCGCAATTGATGCAAGTTTAAAAAACGGACGCCCAGGTCGCTCAATTCAGGGACCAGGCGTTGCAGGCGTTCAGCGTGATCGGGCGCAGCCGGAATTTCAATGGTAACCGCCGGAATAAGATCAACCGCCATTTTGATTTTTGTGAGGTCATAGTTGGAAGCGATTAGGTTAAAACGGATTTCATCCAGGCCGGCATCGCGTAATCGAGCCAATTTTTCATGATCGGCCACCAGGCCATTGCTGTAGAGCCATAAATAGAGAGCGGAGCCGAAAGCTTTTTTTATTTTATCCACAAAGAGCAGAGTGCGATCAAAGGTCAACAAGGGTTCGCCGCCGCTGATGCTGGCGCCTTGAAAATTAAATTTTTTAATATAATCGATATAATCGCGGGGATTGGGGAAAGGGATGCCGTTGGTTGCGGGTTCCGATTTGGAGGTTTGCTCTGCAGGGCAAAAGAAACATTGGCCGTTGCAGAGGTTGTTGATGAAAAGACAGGACCAGGCGCCGTCTCCGCACAAGCGGCAGCCGGGCGAAAGATCCTGATAAACCAACTTGGTATGATGAAAGCGGTATTCGACCCGGGAATCAATGGCGGTCAGGATGGCCGCTCTTTGTTCCATTCCAAGCCGGGCCGCGGCGGGGCCGGCCCATTTGAATTGATCGTAAAGCTCGCCGTATTCCCGGCGGTTCAAGAGTATATTTTGGTTCTTTTCAGAATCCATTGTAGCGTTCATTCGGTTCCTGTCTGAAAATTATTCTTTTTTCCGTTTTACCGGTCGGGCAGGCGCAAGGCCTGCCCCTACACCCCTTGTCCGCCATAGGCCTGGCGAAGGCGGATTGACCCCTCGAGTCCCTGGTTCACGTTCCTTATCCCTCGTCCTCTTCTCTTGTACCTATAGGCCTTAAAAACGTGAAACATGAAGCGTGAAACGGCAAACGTGAAAAACAAAAAAATACATCTTCTTACTTTCTTACTTTCTTACTTTCTCACTTTCTCACGTTCACACGTTCTCACGTTTCTTCACCCCCGGCCCCTTGGACCCTTTCTCTTCTTACTCATCCAACACCTGGCGGACTTTTTTGGAAAGCGCTTCAATGGTAAAAGGTTTTTGGATAAAAGGCGTTCCACGGTCGAGCATGCCTTGTTTGGTGATCATGTTTTCCGTGTAACCGGACATGAAGAGGGCTTTAAGAGTGGGGCGATTGTTTTGCAATTGCCGGTATAAATCCTGACCGTTCATATTGGGCATGACCACATCGCTCAGCAGCAGATGAATCTCGGTCCGGCATTGGGTTGAAATGCGCAAAGCCTCCAGGCCGTCTTGAGCGGTGAAAAGGGTGTACCCTTGTTTTTCCAGGATTTCACTCACGCTTTTGCGCACTATTTTTTCATCTTCCACCAGGAGAATACTTTCATGGCCGCTCAGCAAAGCGGGCGCCGGAACTTCGGGCAAATCCTCGGCCTTTTCAAAAGTACGCGGAAAGAAAACCTTGAAGATCGAACCCTTGCCGAGTTCCGATTGGAAATCGATGAAACCCTGATTCTGCTGCACAATTCCGTAAACGGTTGAGAGCCCCAGACCGGTGCCTTGACCAAATTCTTTTGAAGAGAAAAAAGGTTCAAAAATGTGTTGTTTGATTTCATCGCTCATGCCGGAACCGGAGTCGGCGATCATGATCATGACAAAATCGCCGGGTTGGATGGAAAAGGGGCCGATCATTCTGGTTTCCATGAGAGTAATATTCTCCGTGGAAATGGAGAGTCGGCCGCCTTTAGGCATGGCGTCGCGGGCATTGATCACCAGATTGATCAGGACCTGATCGAATTGCCCGGGGTCCACCTTGACGTTCCAGAGATTCTTTTCAGGCTTAAAATGAAAATCAATATCTTCGTTAATCAAACGGTGCAGCATTTTTTCTGAATTTAAAATCAAGACGTTGGGGTTGACGACCTTGGGTTTGATGACTTGCTGACGTGAAAAGGCCAGCAGTTGGTTGACCAAGTCCGCGGCCCGGCGGCAGGCTTTGCGGATTTCATCGGCTTCGGCATAGACAAGGTCGGAAGAGGTAAAAGACATTTTAATCATTTCAGCGTAGCCCAAGATACCGGTTAGAATATTATTAAAGTCATGGGCAATGCCTCCGGCCAAGCGACCGATGGCCTCCATTTTTTGGGATTGCTGCAAACGAGTTTCCAGTTTGATGCGCTCTTCATCGGCTTTTTCAGGTTCGGTGATATCTTCGAAGGCGGCCAGGATCCGGTTGCCGGGCAGTTGCGGCAAGCGCAGGGCCATTTTACGGGTTTGCTCTTCAGCGGTTACAACATCAAAAGATTGAAATTCTTCATGGTGATCCCGGATGTAGGCGCTGATTCGTTCCCAAAGCGCCAGGGCTTGCCGACGGGAGGTCTCATCCGGCAACGCCTTTTCAAACCAGGTCTTAATGGTTGCCAGAGTCAATTGGTTCGGGTCTGTTGATTCGTCGTTGCGGTTGTTTTTTTCGTCTTTCATTTTAGGCCCCCGGGATTTTTTGATCCTGCAAAAAGGAAGGGTCAAAAAATCATTAATAAAGATGGCAAGCGACCCAATGGGCTCCGTCCAGGTTTTTAAATTCCGGTTCGTGTTCCGCGCAGATGTTCTTGCGGCTCGGACAACGGGGATAAAACCGACAGCCCTGGGGCAGATGGATCGGGCTTGGAATTTCACCCTGCAGGAGGATCCTTTTTTTCTTCAGCTTGGGGCTGGGAACCGGCACCGCCGCGAGTAATGCCTCGGTATAGGGATGTTTGGGCGCTTGATAGAGATCCGTATCTTTGGCGAGTTCAACGATCTTGCCGAGATACATGACCGCCACCCGGTCGCTGATATGTTCAACGACATTGAGGTCGTGGGCGATAAAAAGATAGGAAAGTCCGAATTCTTCCTGGAGGCTGACCAGCAGGTTGATGACCTGGGCCTGGATCGAAACATCCAGAGCGGAGACCGGTTCGTCGCAGATGATCAATTTGGGGTTCAGGATCAGAGCCCGGGCAATCCCGATACGCTGGCGTTGTCCGCCGCTGAACTCATGCGGATAGCGGCTGATCTGTTCGGGCCGCAGCCCGACTTTTTTCATGATGGCGGCAATCGCGTCGCGTTTTTGGGAAGCATTGCCCATGCCGTGATTGCGAAGTCCTTCAGCAATGATGTCGCCGACGGTCATGCGCGGGTTCAGGGAAGAATAGGGGTCCTGAAAAATGATTTGCATTTTGCGCCGGAGGTCCAGCATCTGCTTTTGATCCGCGGTCAGAATATTTTGTCCTTCAAAAAAAATCTCACCCGCGGTGGGTTCGATCAGGCGCAGGATGGCCCGGCCCAGGGTGGTTTTACCGCAACCGCTTTCACCGACCAATCCCAAAGTTTCACCCGGAGCCAGGGAAAAGTCGACTCCGTCAACGGCAAACACATGGCCGCGGACAGCGGAGAAAAAGCCTTTTTTAATCGGGAAATGCTTGCGTAAATTTTTTACTTCGAGTAAAGAACGAGTCATATCCATTCCTTTTTGTTCAACCAGCAATCCGCCTTCATTCGTAGGGGTTCAAGATTTTGAACCCCTACCTCGACGAGGCCGAACCGCAACCGACCCAATGGCCGGGCGTGACCTCTTTCAACTCCGGTTGGACCTGCCCGCAATCTTTACCGGCCCGGGTGCAACGCGGAAAAAAATTACAACCTTGCGGCAGATCGAGCAGGCTTGGTACAATACCCGGGATCTCCTTGAGCTGCCGGGTGCCGGTGGCCAGCTTGTTTCCGATCCAGGGTGTGGATTGGAGCAGCGCTTGCGTGTAGGGGTGCAACGGATTTTCGAACAATTCCTCCACGGTCGCGGATTCGACTATTTTTCCGGTGTACATGACGATCACGCGCTGGGCCATTTCCGCGATCAAACCGAGGTTATGCGTGATCAGCATAATGGCCATGCCCATTTCTTCTTTTAATTTTTGCATCAAATCCAGAATCTGGGCCTGGATGGTCACATCCAGGGCGGTGGTCGGTTCGTCGGCAATCAACAGTTGCGGCCGGCAGGAGAGGGCCATGGCGATCATGGCGCGCTGGCGCATGCCGCCGCTCATTTTATGCGGATGTTCATGGACCCGGTTTTCCGCTTCCGATATCTGCACCAGACGGAGCATCTCAACGGCTTTTTCCCAGGCTTCTTTGCGGGAAACTTTTTGATGAAGCATAACGGCTTCGGCGATCTGGTCGCCGACGGTAAAGACCGGGTTGAGCGAGGTCATGGGTTCCTGAAAGATCATGGAGATCTTGTTGCCGCGTACTGCGCGCATCTCTTCAGGTGCGATCTTGAGCAGGTCGATGGCGTTAAAGAGAATGCGGCCGCCGACGATTTTGCCGGGCGGATCGGCGATCAGACGGAGGATGGAAAGGGCGGAGACGCTTTTACCGCAACCCGATTCGCCCACGACGCCGACGGTTTCGCCGCGACCGATCTCGAAGTCGACGCCGTCCACGGCTTTGGCCAGGCCTTCAAAGGTGAAGAAGTAGGTCTTAAGGCCGGAGACCTTCAAGAGAGGTTCATGATTTGAAATTATGGTCGGCATACAATAAGTTACTTCTTCTCTATAAAGTTTTTGTCATAATATCGGACTATTGGGTTCACCGAGACGGATGATGAGGAACATCATCCGGGGTTCACGGTTAAAACCTTAGCGCGGCGAACTGTGAACCTTGAACCGTGAACCAAATAGCACGAATTAGAGTCGTTCCAATTCATGTTTGTTTACTATCATTACGGTGATCATTTTTTTGTAACCTTTTTAATACTTGAACCGCGGATCCAGGGCATCCCGCAAACCGTCGCCGAATAAATTGAAACCCAAGACCGTCAAGAAGATGGCAATGCCCGGAAAAGTGGCCACATGGGGGCTGGCGAAAATATAAGACCGGCCGCTGCCCAACATGGCGCCCCATTCCGGAAAAGGCGGTTGAACGCCCAGACCGAGGAAACCCAAGCCCGCGGCAAAAAGGATAGACGTACCCATGCCCAGGCTCGATTGCACGATGATCGGCACCATGGCATTGGGCAGAATATGACGGTATAAAATAACCCGGTTCGGGGTGCCCAAGGCCCGGGCCGCTTCCACATAGGTCTGCTCGCGGATCGAGAGCACACAACCCCTGACCAGGCGGGCATAGAGCGGCAAAGTGCTGATGCCGATGGAAAGCACCACGTTTTTAAACCCGACGCCGATGATCGAAACCAAAGCCAGAGCCAACAAAAACCCCGGGAAAGCCAGCATGGTGTCGATCGCGCGCTGTAACATAAAATCGATCTTGCCGCCCATATAGCCGGAGATCAAGCCGATGGGCACGCCGATCAGCAAACCGACAAAGACCGCGGAAACCGCGATGGCGAGCGAGATGCGGGTGCCGT
>RPPU01000341.1 GCA_003819975.1 Desulfobacteraceae bacterium | reverse complement strand
CTGCATCGACGGCCGTTTTCATCTCCGGTTCGATTTTCTTTTTCATGCCGCGCGCCAGAGCCATGATGATGGGCTGGTTTCCCGCCAGGAGATAGTGAAACACATCCTTTTCGATTTGGGAATGAAAACCGCTGATAACGCAATTCCCCCTTTCGCGTTGTTCCACGGCCCAATCATAACATTTCAAGACAATCGATGCCGGTATTTCCCGGCTGCAAAGAAAGACGATTTTATGAAGATCAAGCAGCTCTGTATTCCCGAGGGTGTCGATGATTTTCGATCTCAATGACCTTACCTCAAATAATAATCTTTCTTTAATTAATTGATTAGGCATTTTACACTACTTCCCAATGCCCTCCCTTATCCGGTCCAACCCGTTTCAGTTGATTTGTACCGAGATCTTCTCTGCGCATTCCGGCGACCAGTCCGCCGGGGTTGACAATTTCCATGCGGTCTTTGAAAATGTAGATTTGCCGGCCTTCCTATTCACGCGCGGCGTGAATGGGGTCCGACAAAACCGGCTGATAAGTGATGATCATTTTCACTCCATTTTTAATTATGGCGAATTCGCCACATTTAAATCACTTTACTTTTAGCTTTTCGATGATTTTCAAACCGGACGCGGGTTTTTCTTGCCGCCTTATACTTTGGCCGCTGTTCCCTGAGAATAAAACCTATTTTCTTTTTCTTCGGCTCCGGTTGCTTCATCAGTTGCTTGATCGCATCGACTAATGTGCGAATAGCCGCGTCGTGATGCGTGATTTTTCCCTCCAATTCATTCAGTTTTCGCGCCAGCTCCTTATGCGCAGAAAGAATTTCCCGAAGCCGCACAAACACCCTGACCACATAAATGCTCGCCGCTACAGCTCGTTGCGAGTTCAACACACCGGCAGCCATTATGGCTCCATGTTCCGTAAAGGCAAAAGGCGGAACAGGTGAAAATTTCAATTTGGACAGGTGGTCGCAATTTGCGACCACCTCGGCCTTTTCTTCAGCGGAAAGTTGAAACATGAAATCTTCCGGAAATCGGCTTTTGTTGCGTTTTACTTGTTCATTCAGCCTTTTCGTGGTAACGCCGTACAATTCAGCCAGATCGCTGTCTAATATCACTTTTTGTCCGCGAATCAGACATATCCTGCGTTCAATGACTTCAACCGGCACGATTGCTTTCATGAAAGCTCCTTCAACTTCGACCGGACTTCTCCGGCTGAAACCTTAGCGATTAAAAGAAAACGAATCCGTTCTTTATTGGTGTTGCGCTCAAATCCCTCCGCAATATTGGACATAATGGAAACGGCAGCTCTCTGAATCTGATCCCGCAAACCAAAGCCGCGGCTAAAACCTTCTTCCCTGCACAAGGCATAAATCGTGGGCACCAGATTCCGGGCGCTTTGCCATACTTCCTAATCTTCGAATTTTTCGATTTTCGCCATTTAAGTTTTTAATCCCAAATCCTAAAAATCTTAAGAATCTCATAAATCTGCAATCTTATAATCTTTCATCTTTGCTTCTTTCGCGTTATGCGTGTATTTTGCGGTCTAACGGTTTTTTCCGGCCGGGTTTCGTATTCCACCTCCGGTTCACTCACGCTGATTAGATCGGCTGAAATACTGACGGCTTTGCCATTATGTATGACCGCAATGGGATCGCCGGTCCGCCGATGATCCTCAATGGCCCGCGCCACTGCCTTTTTCAAAGCTTCTTCGGCAAGAGCGGCCAATGACGACCGGCCAAATATATGAAGGTTTGGGCTCATAGTTGTTTAAATGAAAACAGACTGAATATAATCCCGGTAAAGCTGAATAATAATATAAAATTCGGACAATAGTCAAATCATTTAAAAAACTTGACACTCATTACTATTCGCTAATTAATTTAGCGGCATACGGTTCTTTTTCCCCGAGTACTTTATGAACAACCCGGAGCCACTTCATAATCGGGATGGCCTGGGGACATTTGCTTTCGCACTCCCCGCATTCCCGGCACTCGCCGGCCTGTTGATTGACCTCGGCCATGCCCAGGCGTTGCCGTTCCGCGATCCAGCCGTATTGGTCGCGGGCATTATCGGGCTTGTCATAGCGCAGACCGCTGTTATAGATGTCGAAGTTCAGGGGAATATCCACATGGTTGGGGCAGGGCATGCAGTAATTGCACTGCGTGCAGGGGATGGCGGTCAAGGCTTGATAGGTCCGGCGCACCTGATCGAAAAGGGCCAAATCCGTGGCAGTCAACGTGTTTATTCCGGATCGGTCGGCATAGGCCACGTTTTCTTTAACCTGGGCCAAGCTGCTCATGCCGCTCAGGACAATTGCAGGTTCCGGCTGATTCCACACCCATTGCAAAGCCCAGTCCGCCGGAAAATGTTTTTGAGCGGCCGTGTCCCAAAGGGCTTGAACGGGTTGGGGCGGGTTGACCAGGCGACCGCCCAGGATCGGCTCCATAATGACTACGGCCAACCCTTTTGCAGCCGCATAGCGCAGGCCTTTGATGCCGGCCTGGTTTTCGACATCCATGTAATTGTATTGAATCTGGCCCAGCGCCCATTGATCATAAGCATCCACGATTTCTTTAAACACGTCATAGGTGTCGTGAAAAGAGAAACCCAGACGGCCGATGCGCCCCGCCGCGATATTCCGCTCGGCCCACTCCAATACATCCAGATCCCGTAGTTTAGTCCACCAGGTTTTGTTCAACGCATGCAGTAAATAGAAATCCACATGATCGGTTTGCAGCTTTTTGAGTTGCTCATTCAAAAATCTATCGAAATCGCGGGCTGATTCGACTTTCCAACTGGGCAACTTGGTCACCAATTTGACTTTGTCGCGATAACCGTTTTTGAGCGCCCGGCCGATAAAGAGCTCGCTATTGCCGCTATGATAACCATAGGCCGTATCCACATAATTGACCCCCTGATCAATGGCATAATGCAACATGGCCGTGGCTTCTTCCGTATCGATTTTCGCCATGTCCTTATTGAGACAAGGCAGGCGCATGGCGCCGAAACCCAGCGCCGATACCTCAAAATCCAGATTACCGAATTTACGAAATTTCATTTTCCGCCCTCTCCTGCTGATTTCTACAGGATATCTCAAAGATCAAAAAGCAAACCAGGTGATTTTAAAAAATGCAGTAAATTTCCGCATACTCATTCTGAAAACAGTATTTTTGAGATATTCTCTAATGAATAATAATTCCTCCGCGTCTTTGCGTCACTGACGTAATTTCAGAGTCCTCTGAAATTACGTCCTGCGCGAGATGAATTCAACCTATCACCTTGAATCTGTAATCTGCAATCTTGAATCTGCAATCCTTAATTTTATAAGATTACCTTTGATCTTTTCAATTGGTTCAGGTATTATATTGAAATGTCTATAAATATCAAGCCTTGCAAAGGACTGATATGCCTCTCATCTATATCGCTTCCACCGGAAACCATGCCGGCCAAAGCCTGATCACCTGGGCTTTGGCGCGCCGCTTGACGGAAAAGGGCCTCAGGGTCGGTTTTTGCAAGCCGTTCGGCACTCGGCCGGTCCAGGAATCCGGTCTGCTCACCGACCAGGATGCAATTCTTTTCAAACAGATTCTGCACCTGCCGGAACCGCTGCTCCAGATTTGTCCTTTTCCCCAACCCGAACAACTCCAGGGCCGGATGGACCCGGATAAAATTCTGGCCGACTTCAAATCCCTGGCCCTGACCTTCCTGCTGAAATACGATGTGCTGCTGGTAATGGGTTCGCGCCATATCTTTTTCGATGACGCGACTTACCCGGTTCCGGATGCGGCCTTTATCTCCGGATTGAACAGCGACGTCATTTTAATCGATCGTTTTCAAAAAACCGCCCATTCCGTTTATTCCATCCTTTCCGTCACCTCTCTATTAAAGGAAAAAATCAAAAGCGTGATTCTGAATCGCGTGCCTTTTAATGCTTTGGAGGATGTGCAGGCCAAGGTGTTTTCCGGCCTTAAAGCCAAAGGAATCCCGGTTAGCGCTTTGATCCCGGACGACCCCTACCTCTCCTATCGGACCTTGGGGGAGATTAAAGAGATCCTATCCGGCGAATTTCTGACTAACGAGCAAAACCTCGGCCAGACCGTGGGCGGGCTTACGGTCGGAACCGGCGACCTCAAGGATGAATTGCGCCTTTTCAACCGGACTTACAATAAGATCATTCTGCTCAAGCCTTCCAAATCGGAAAAAGAAGGCCGCGAGTCCCATAAGCCACGCCCGATCGCCGGTATCCTCTTGACCAACGGCCGCCGGCCTGCCGCGCCATTACTCAAAGCCGCCGAAACCGCCGGCCTGCCCGTACTGCTGGTGCCGGCCGACGCTTTCCGGGTGCTGGAACAGCTGCAAGCCCATTCGCCGCGCCTTTCTCCCAATGACGAAGCCAAAGTGCGTTATATGACCGGGTTTCTGGATCGGGACAATGCTTTGGAAGAGTTGATTAAGAGTCTGAATCTGTCTCCGGCAGCATAAATATTGTTATACGCAAAAGAGACAGCGGAAACGATTAGCATAGAGACAAATGGACCCGGTCGCTCCTGTCTAAATATCAGGCCCAGTAGGAGCAGATTTTTAACCTGCCCCTGCCACGCAGGTTAAAACCTACCCCAACCATTATTAATCGTCTCATTATAATATTCTCTATTTTTACAATGAATACGGCTTCAGGATTTCTTTTTCAAACGGCAACTCTCTTAAAGTAGTAAACATTATCGCAAGCTCAGCAAGCGCAACGCCGGTATATTTTAATGGCCCTGATCGCCTTAATGGGCTCCGAACAAATTTGACCGCAACGGCGCTTGCTGCGCGAGGGCTCCTGCCCTGGCTGTTAGAGCCCGGAAGCCGTTAGTTGTCGTTTGAAAAAGAAATCCTGAAGTCGCATTCATCTGTGAACACTATTATAAGACCGTTAATAAGAACAAAAAATCTTATGTGTTTGTCTCTGCGGCTTTTCGCGAGAATTTCTTTACATTTCCCAAATTAAAAGGAGTTGCCGAGCGACAACGCCCCACAACTCCTCTTTTCAAAATCCTTATTCGGGAAAACTTCTTTTTAAACTTCCAGCCGTTTTTGCAACGCTTCCAGTTCCCGGACCAATTCCTTGGGCAAATGCGTCCCAAAAACGGAAAAATGCTCCTGAATGCCGGGGATCTCGTTGCGCCATTCCGCAATATCCACTTTTAGGATTTCATGCACCGCTTCCAGGGAAAGGTTCAAACCAGTCAAATCCAGGGCGCCATCGGCCGGAATGTTGCCGATCGGCGTCATCTGGGCTTTCCCCGTGCCGGAAATGCGTTCGATCACCCATTTCAGGATCCGCGAGTTCTCGCCGTAGCCCGGCCAGAGAAATTTGCCTTGGGCTGATTTACGGAACCAGTTCACATAAAAAATTTTAGGTAATTTGGCCGGGTCGGTTTTCTTGCCCATATCGATCCAATGCCGGAAATAATCGCCCATGTGATAACCGCAGAAAGGCAGCATGGCAAAGGG
>RPPU01000340.1 GCA_003819975.1 Desulfobacteraceae bacterium | reverse complement strand
CCACGATGTTCTTGGCGATATAACGGCACATATAGGAAGAACTGCGGTCCACTTTGGAAGGATCCTTGCCCGAAAAAGCGCCGCCGCCGTGATACCCGAATCCGCCGTAGGTGTCCATGATGATCTTACGCCCGGTCAGACCGCAATCCGCCTGGGGACCGCCGACCACGAACCGGCCGGTGGTGTTGACGTAATACTGGGTTTCCTTGTCCAGCATCTCGGCCGGGATAATGGGTTTGATGACTTCCTCGATGATGGATTCGCGGATCGTGGCATTATCCACATCCGGATTGTGCTGGGCCGCAATGACCACGGTATGGGCTCTTTTTGGTTTACCGTCCACATATTCCACCGTGACCTGGCTCTTGCCGTCCGGCCGCAACCAGGGCAGTTTGCCGGATTTGCGCACCAGGGTAAGCCGCTGGGTCAAACCATGGGCCAAAAAGATGGGCATGGGCATCAGGCAGACCGTGTCCGTGCAAGCATATCCGAACATCAGCCCCTGGTCGCCGGCGCCCTGTTCCTTTTTTTCTCCGGAATTCACGCCCATGGCAATATCCGGCGATTGCTTGTCGATCGTTGAAAGGACCGCGCAGGTCTGCCAGTCAAAGCCCATTTCCGAGTTTTTATAACCGATCTCTTTAATGGTCTCGCGAACGATTCCGGGAATATCGACATAAGCGCCGGTGGTGATTTCCCCCGCTACAATCGCCATGCCGGTCGTAACCAAAGTTTCGCACGCCACCCGCGCGAAACGGTCCTGCCGGATCATCTCATCCAACACATGATCGGATATCTGATCGGCAACCTTGTCGGGATGCCCTTCGGTTACGGATTCGGATGTAAATAAAAAATTTGCTTCTTTCATGTTGTGCTCCTTTCCTGTTGTTTAGCTCCATTTGCGTTTATTGATGATGCGATTATCGATCAACCTGGTCTTCCCGACCTTAACGGCCAGGGCGATCAGGGCTTCATCCTCAACGAATTCTTTGTCCTCCAAGGTAATCGGATTACAGATCTGAATGTAATCGATTTTCGCGTGCGCCGTATGTTCAATCAGGCTGGTCATGCCCGCCCGTATTTTCCCGGCCTCTTTTTCGCCCGATTGGACCAACTCTTCAGCCAAGTCCAGGGCCTTTTTTAAACAAAGCGCGGACCGGCGTTCCGCGGCGTTCAAATAACTGTTGCGCGAACTCATGGCCAAGCCGTCCGCTTCCCGCACCGTGGGCACGCCCACGATCTGAATATCCATATTCAAATCTTTAACCATGCGGCTGATCACGGTCAACTGCTGATAATCTTTTTGGCCGAAGAGGGCCAGGTGGGGTTTGGTGATATGAAAAAGTTTGGCCACCACGGTGGTCACGCCGTCAAAATGCCCGGGTCGCGATAACCCGCAAAGCGGCTGAGTCACGTTTTTAACATTTATTTTGGTCTGAAAACCTTCCGGGTACATTTCACGGCCCGAAGGGAGAAAAGCGATATCCGCCCCGGCCTTCTCCGCTTTGGCCAGATCGCCCTCCAGATCGCGCGGATAACAGGCATAATCTTCGCTGGGCCCGAACTGAAGCGGATTCACAAAAATGCTGAAAATCACGACATCGCCGTGTTTTTTACCCACGCGCATCAATTCCAAATGACCTTCATGAAAAAAACCCATGGTCGGGACCAAGGCGATGGTCTGACCGGCCATCCGCAATTCTTCTGCTCTTATCTGCATGGGCGTTACTTGCTCAATGATTTCCATATTGGCGATTCCTTAATAACTTTTTCAACGATTCATTTTAAAAAACTTCAGGCTGATTCGGAAAGCCTCGCACCGACCTATGTCTATAGCATCAAAAACCGACCAATAAAATATAAATGTCCCGGGACGGCCTTAAATCAGGTGATGACCAATTTTATTTTTTGTGAAATCAGCCGAATCTTTAAATTGTATGCCCGTCGCGATTGAAATGCAAGCCCGGGCTGGGAGTTTAAAGGGTCCCCCGGGAACGCGCCGGCACATAAAACTGAGTCCCGGACTTCATGGCCTTGATGCGTTCCACCAGATCGTCAAAGTCCTCGGGCACATTCACAAAATCGATTTCCGAGGCATTCACCACCAAAAGCGGGCAGTCGGAAAAATGGAAAAAAAAATCGTTAAAAGCCTGATTGATCTGATCCAGGTATTTAAAGCTGATGCCTTTTTCAAATTTACGATGGCGTTGCCTGATACGCTCGACCAAAACTTCTGTTTTGGCTTGCAAAAAAATGACGAGATCCGGCGGAGTAAGCCGCTTGCGCAAAACCTGGAACAATTGATCATAAAGCCAGAACTCTTCATCTTCCAGATTGGCGCGGGCAAAAATCCGGTCTTTATCGAAAAGAAAATCCGCGATAACCGTCCTTTTAAACAAATCGATTTGGGCGATATCCTGGGACATATGATAGCGGCGCAGTAGAAAAAAAACCTGGGCTTGGAAAGCGTATTTCTTGGGGTTTTGATAAAACTTGGCCAGAAAAGGGTTCTCTTCCTCATCTTCCAGCAGGGCCTGACCATTGATTCGCTCCGCCAACATGGCCGCAAAACTGGTTTTGCCTACGCCTAGAGAACCCTCAATAACGATATAATGATGCATGGCTTGACCGCCTTCTGTTCCGCCGCCGGCAGAATCAAAAAGATCCTGCCCTTGATCATTCTTATATCAGAAATCGTTTTGAAACGAAAATGATTCCGTTAAGAGCTGCAGGCCTGTGCCTTAAGCGCGCGGCTTAAACGGATAAACATCTCTATCGGTAATTGTTCAGCCCTTTTGTTGGGCTCAATACCGCTTTGGACCAGGGCCCGGTCGAGCTGGACCCGGTCAAAAACCGGTAAAGCACCCCGTAATGAATTTAAAATCGTTTTACGTTTATGGCTGAACGCGGCTTTAACCGTTTTTTTGAACCACACCTCATCTTCGGCTTTTTCGCCAAACGGTTTGGTGAAATCGATCTCAACCACCATGGAACCGACTTTGGGTTTTGGGTAAAAGGCTTCTCTGGGAACCGTCAACAAAGGCCGGACCCGGGCGTGGTATTGGATCAGGACCGTTAAGCCGCCGTATTCGCGATGTCCGGGCACGGCTTGCAGGCGCTGGGCCAATTCCATCTGAAACATAAGCACTGCTCGCGAGATCAGGGTTTGATTTTGAATCAGCCGCTCCAGGAGCGGCGAAGAAATATTATATGGCAGATTGCCGATGATCTGCAGTTTGGCTGATTGCAGATCGCTGTAGGACGAAAAATCAAACCTGAGAATATCCCGGTTGATCAGGACGACATTCTGAATTCCCATCAGGTCCAGGTCCCGGCTCAGCCAGCCGGCCAGATCCGTATCTTTTTCCACGGCAATAACCTGTTTGACGCACCCGGCCAGAGGTTTGGTCAGGGCGCCCAAACCCGGCCCGATCTCCAGCACGATATCTTCCCGGCTGAATCCGGCCAAATCGATCATTTTTTGAATCAGGTTCTGATCCTGTAAAAAATGTTGACCGAGCTTTTTTTTGGGGTGTAAACCTGTCCGGGTTTGCCCTGATTTCTCGATTGCCAAAATTGAGATCCTTTTCGATCGGCCGCCGGGTTTATGCCTTTCTAGTACGCCGGTATTATAGGAAAAATGCCTTGATAAATCAAGGAAATACCGCCGGGAAAAGGATTAAAGCGGAAGGATAAAGAATGAATAAAATGAGAATATTACCCATTCTCGCGAATGCAGTTGTTTTAATCGCTTGCCGGCTTCAATTGACTTTAATTTCAGCGAATGGTAAAAAATGAAAAATCCAGATTTGCAGATCAGGTCATCGGGAAATGTATATTGATTGGAACAAATTATTATCCGCCGTTGTTGCGTTGTGCTATCTGCTTTTTGCGTATTTTAAAGGTGAAAGCATGGTTTTATTTAAAACAGCCCTCAGCCTCTTACTCCCGATGTCCGCAATCTGGTTTAGCGATGCGATGGGGTCCGCCTTGACGCGGTTTCCGGGGCCGTTATCCATGCATCCGATTACCCAACACACACCGGGTATCATGGTAGCAATTGGGGGTTGGATACTTCTTTTGTCGCCTATTTTTGCGTTTGGGATAATAAAGCTGATAGATTGATTTGCCATTGATATAGAATACGATATTGAAATAATGTTTTTTAATATGATTCAAAAAAAATCCGGTTAATCCTGTCTAAAAAATCTTAAATTCCGTCGACAATCATATGTCGATGTTCAGATCAAAAGAGGAGTATTTATGCAAAACAAAATGGATCTCCAATCCAATTTCGTAGACCGGCCCGATCTGGATGAAACCTTTGCCGATTCCATCCGTTCGCTGACTTTTGACGGCCAGACCATGCGCATCATGTTCTGTACCACGCGCCTGGACCAACCCAAACAAACCGATCAGCCCCTGGCCAAACAATACCCGGTCTGCCGCCTGGTTCTGACCCCTCCGGCGGTCGTGGATCTTTTTAACAAACTCCAGCAGCTCATGAGCGTGATGGAACAAAGCGGGGTGATTAAAAAGGAGTCGATTCCACCGCGAACGGTGCAATAAAAAATAAAGTAGTCAGAAGTCAGAATGAGGAAACCATTCAAAAACTTAGCATCATAAGAAAAGACGGAACTCATATGTTGCAATGTTGGATCGTCATTTGAATACGTTCTCTTTAGACAGGAATCTTTGTTCTTTTCGCTTTGCCCGCCAAATTTTTATGCGCTTGAAAAATCTCAAGAAGAAATAATAGGAAGGGACCGCGCCGGCAACGGCCATAAGGATGCCGCCCAGCATAAAGGCCGCCGCCATGATTCCGCCGGCATTCATTAATTTTTCCATGATCACTTTGCCGGGTTCCTGGTTTTGAATGGCCGCCATGACCGCCGCCACCGGGCGATGTTCCTCGGAAACCCGCAGGAGCCAAATTCCCAATTTATAATTGGCAAAGTAGAACAAATACCAGGTCAGCGGATTACTGACCCAAACCCCGATGACCGCCGTGATTTTGCTGCATTTCAATAAAAGGGCCAAAACCAGGGCCAGGGCGGTGTGGAAAGGAATGACCGGCAAAAGACCCGCGAAAATACCGCAAGCCATACCCAAGGCCAACTCATGCGGCTCGCCTTTGATCCGCGTTAATTTTAAGTAGTAATACTTGAAACGTCTTTTAAGTTCCAAAATGATTTGCCTTTCAATTCATATTTAATAAATTCCGCGTCTCGCGGAATTTATTAAATATCTTCGATCGGAAAACGCGCGCGCACATCCAGGGTTCCCTGCGCGCGCGCGCCGCGCTTCAGGCGATAAAGCCCGGCCAAGGCGATCATAGCGCCGTTATCCGTACAATAAGCGGGTCGCGGATAAAAAAAATCAAAGCCGTACCGCACGGCTTCTTGTTGCAACCGGTCGCGCAAGGCCTGGTTGCAGGCGACTCCGCCGGCGATCACCACGGAACGCGCTTCGGTCAGCTCCCGGGCCTTAATCAGTTTTTGCGCCAAGACATCGACCACGGCT
>RPPU01000339.1 GCA_003819975.1 Desulfobacteraceae bacterium | reverse complement strand
TTCGAGGTGAAGCTTTAGCCAGCATTGCAGCCGTGTCCAACTTGGAAATTACTTCCCGTCCGGCAGACCAATTGATCGGCTATCGGCTTAAGGCGATTGGCGGTAAATTCATGGGGCTGGAAGAGACCGGTGCTCCGGCCGGAACGTTGGTGGCGGTACAGGATCTATTTTTCAATCTGCCTGCTCGAAAAAAATTTCTACGTTCGGAAAAGACCGAAAATAATTACATCCTCGATACGATTACCAGGCTGGCCCTTCCTTTTAAACAAATCGCCTTTAAAATCGATATGGACGGCAAAAATATTTTAAATCTGCCGGATTCTCCGCAGATCGCAAACCGGTTGGCGGTTTATTTCAACAAAGAATTCAGCCATACCATGATTGCGGAGGAGAATACCTTTGATCGGATTATGATTCAGACCTATCTTGGACCACCGGAACAGGCCCGCACAAAAGGCGATAACTTATTGATTTATGTAAATAAACGGAATGTGCGCGACCGATTGCTCTTTAAAGCCGTCATTGAAGGATATGGGCAACGTTTGATGCGCGGTCAATATCCCCAGGCAGCGCTTTTAATTGAGATTGATCCTGAACTGGTTGATTTCAACGTGCATCCGGCCAAGCAGGAAATCCGTTTTCAACAGACCCAATTCATTTATCAGGCCGTATTGTCGAGCGTTCAGAAAGCATTGAGCCGGCATCTGCAAGTCTCTTATGCCGGCGCGTCTGAAATCGCCAATCATGCGCAACTTAGGCTAAGTCCGCCGGCCGGGACTCCGGTGGCTGAGCCGCAATCTTTTTACAAAACCATGCCGCCGTCGGCCGAGCGAGCCGCTCTCCCTGAGATCAAAGCGGCCCAGGTCGATCTGCTGAAAGAACCGCCCCAAATCCTGGGGCAGTTAAAGGAGACCTATATCCTTTGCCAAACTCAAGACGGGTTGTTGCTTATTGATCAACATGCCGCCCATGAAAGAATCGTTTACGATAAAATTCAACGAGCCATGCAAGAGGCCAAGTTCGAAAGACAATCTTTTTTGATTCCACCGCAAATTGAGTTTTCCTTAAAAGAGAGCCGGTTGATTAAGGATAAGGGCGAAGAACTTCAGAAGATGGGAGTGGAACTTGAATATTTTGGAGGAAACACTTTTATCTTGCGGTCCGTTCCCAGTTTGCTGACGGCCATTGATCACGAAGCTTTTTTGCGCGAACTGGTTCCCTTATTGGCCGAGGAAGCCGGCTTGACCCGGGAAAAAGCTTTGGACTCTTTCCTGACGGTCATGGCTTGTCATGGCGCCATCCGGGCCGGGAAAAAATTATCGTTCGCAGAGATGGATACTCTGGTGCGGCAATTGGACGATATCGATCTGTTGCCCCATTGTCCCCATGGCCGACCCATTGTCCGCCGGATTTCGATCCATGAAATTGAAAAAATGTTTAAGCGCGTTCTCTAAATGAATGCTCACGGCAGCAAGCCGCAGTGAGCATTCATCACAAAATCCGTTAAAGGCGGATTTTGAAGAAAAAGCCCCAAATCTACGAGTCTGATTCCATTTCAGATGGTCACCCTGTAATTTTATCAACGGTAGACTCGTCCCGATTAAGGATTCGATTTTTGAGATGAATACGGATAAACCAAAAGTGATCGTTTTATGCGGGCCTACCGCTTCGGGCAAAAGCAGCCTGGGGATCGAATTGGCTGTCCGTTTTTCAACTGAAATCGTTAATGCGGATTCCATGCAGGTCTACCGCGGTCTCGATATCGGCACCGCCAAACCGGCGCAGGAAGAACGCCGGCTCGTTCCTCATCATTTGCTGGATCTGGTTGATCCGGACGAACCCTTTAATGCCGCGATTTTTCGGCAAACCGCTTTACCCGTTATTGCGGAAATAAATTCAAGGGCTAAAGTCCCTTTGTTGGTCGGCGGTACCGGACTTTACATAAAAACTTTGTTGGGCGGCTTAATGGCCTGTCCGCCTTTAAACCTTGAATTGAGAAATTCATTGCAACAAGATTGCCGCGAGCATGGTTCAGCCGCTTTACATGAACGGTTACAGACTCTGGATCCGCGCGCAGCGGAGAATATTCATCCCCGGGATTCGGTCAGGATTATCCGGGCCCTGGAAATCATTCAGCTGACCGGTGTTCCGTTTTCGACTCAGACTCAAGCGCATCATTTTCAAGAGAGCCCTTTCCACTATCTGAAAATTTATCTGGATTTGGATCGCGCGCAACTCTATCAACGCATCAACCAACGCTGCCTAGATATGATTACAAAAGGTTTATTGCAGGAGACCCAAGGGTTGCTTGAAAAAGGATATTCCCCTGCATTAAAGTCCTTGAAATCCATCGGATATCGGCATATGATCCAATACTTGCAAAACCGGAGTTCATGGGATCAGGCTATTCTTGATTTTCAGGCGGATACCAGGCGATATGCCAAGCGTCAGATCACCTGGTTTCGGGCCGATCCTGAAGTGGTTCGGCGCCACCCTGAACAAAAAAATGCGATTTTTAACCTGATGCAGGAATTCCTTTCCTGATTGGGACGAGGGTTACTATCATTACGGACTGTTTTAAAAAGAAAAAGGCCCGACTCATAATCCTGCAAAACGGATTAAATATGAAACGAACCGTTTTATGGACCTTCCTGGCATTGATGATGTTCGTCAATCCCGCGCAAAACCTTGAGGCCCTGGATCAACAGGAGACCAATGAAATCCTGGTCTTCGGTACGGCCAAAATAACCGGAGGGAATGAAGCGGCCGAGCGGGAAGAAGCGCTCAGTGACGCTTTAAAAAAAGGGGTCGAAGGTTATTTGGTCCGGCGGATCGGCAGTCGCGGCATCATCAATAATTTTCAAAAAATCGTACACGACCTGGTTCCCAAGTCAAAAGAGCTGGTGGATAATTTTTTAATTCTTTCGGAAGCACGTTTTGAAAAAGAACTGCGTATCCTGGTTCGTATGCGTTTGAATGAAAATCTCATCAATAAGAAGATGAAGGAATATGACTTTATCTTGTTTGAAGGAACGCCCCTTAAGATGTTATTTTTAATCGGACAAATCGGGCCGCAACCCGGGGAAAAAACTTATTGGTGGCAAGATCTTCAGAATCCAACCGGTCCGAACCCGATCGATCATTATTTTGTAAAATTATTTGAAGAGTCCGGATTGCAAACCGTGAGCCGTTTCAGCCAAACATTGCCGCAGGACATGGCCGCGGAAAAGTTTGACTTGACACTGAATGAAGAACAGCTGCGCCAGTGGGGCGCTTTATTCGGCGCGGATGTGGTCCTTCACGGCACTTATGAAGGGACCGCCTATAAAGAAGTGATTGTCGATCTTTCGGCCTTTGACGTTAAAAAAGGGGAGTGGATTCTGAAAGATCATTTGATAGAAAAGGGCTTGGAAGGGGCCGATATGACGCAATTAACGGAAAAAGCCGTGTATAAAATCTCGCGGCGCATGGCGCCTTTGATCGTCAAATCATTCGATTCCCAAGAGATCCAGTCCAAACAATTCGCCGTGACGGTTGCCGGCCTGAAAAGCTTCAAGCAATTCCGCGAGATCAAGGAATTCCTGGAAAAGAAAGTAAAGGGAACTCAACTGGTTCGGCAGACCGGGAGTCGCGGCGATTCCATTTCCTTGATCATAGAGTACATGGGAGACCCTCAAAAATATTTGGCCCAGCTTACGAACCAGCAAAACCTTTCATTTAAATTTTCAGTTGAAAAAACGGATGAAGGCAAACTGATTTTTAATATAAGGTAAGAACCATGACTATTCCCAACCTGATCACCGTGATTCGTATTATTTTAGCGCCGGTTTTTATCGTTTACATGATCAACGATCAGCTTTTATATGCTTTGATCATTTTTTTGATTTGCAGCTTAACCGATGGGATTGACGGGATGGTGGCCCGATTTTTTAACCAGAAAAGCAATTTGGGCGCTTATCTGGACCCGCTGGCGGATAAACTTCTGTTGGTTTCAGCTTTTGTGACGTTGGCGGTTAAGCAGATTATGCCGGCATGGTTGACGGTTGTGGTCATTGCCAGAGATGTCATGATTCTGCTCGGGATTTTCATTTTGCTTCTCAACCGTCTTGACTTCAAGATGAAGCCCTCCATGATCAGCAAGATCAATACCTGTTTCCAATTTTTATTGTTGATTTTTTTACTGAGTAAAGATTTTTTGCGTTTTCCCACCCCCTTTTATTCAACTTTTTTTTATCTGACCGCGCTTTTTACCATCAGTTCCGGCCTGCATTATATGTATTATTGGTTCAAGATCCTGGGAGACGGGCTTGGTGGGGCTGATCATAAAAAGAAAGATGATTAGGCGCCGAGTGCGCGGTTAAGTTAATTATAAATAGTATCGTGCCCCTTTCTTTCGTCACCCCGGCAGGTCATGATTTTGCCTTGGCAAAATGGCTTGCCGGAATGACGCCCCCTCATTGTTGGCAATTAAATTAACAATGCCACTATATGTTTTTTGATTCTGCATAAGCCATTCACACTGTGTCATATCTCATTGCGGCAAGCCGTAGCGAAAATTTTTTTTTGGCTCTGGTTTTTTTAGGATAAAAACTTTTTATCTTGACAATTAGGTTGTTTGGATAAATAATTCCTTTCAGAGAATTAAAGGTTCTTTCATAGAAACAATTTCTTGGTAGATTATGGCAGACTCCAACAAAATTCACATTTCCGAAACCCTGGAAAAAGGGCTCAACATACTGAATTTATTCAATGAACATCATCAAGGCTTGCGCTTAAGCGAGATCTCGAAATTATTGAGGGTCAATAAAACCTCAATCTATCGCTATCTGAATACTTATTGCAAACTGGGCTATTTAAGGAAAGATTCGAAAACAAAATTATTTAAACTCGGTCCCCGAACCGTAGCTCTGGCCTATACTTTTATTCAGGGTTCGGATCTGGTCGATATCGTCAAACCGATCGTAGACCGGGCTTATCTGAAATTACGGGTCCATATTGATGTGGGGCTGCTGCATGGGGATTCCATCTATGCCCTTTATCGCCGGGAAAATAAAGACACCATCCATTTTCGCCATTTCACGCGCGGCAGCGGGCTGCATTTTTTAGCCTCCGGTAAAGCTGCTTTAGCCTTTCTTCCGGAAGCGGAACAGATCGAGTTTATCGACCGGCTCCCGCTTGAAAAAAAAACCGCCAAGACCTTGACCGACAAGAACGATCTTTTGGCGGAATTGCAAAAGATTAAGGAAAAGGGTTATTCGCTGAATAACGAAGAATTTTTGCCGGGCTTAATCGCCCTGGGCGCGCCTTTGATCAATCATCATACCGCACGGGTTCAAGGCGCCATCAGTTTTGACGCCGCCACTTCCAGATATACATGGGAGCAATTCGAGCGGGAGTATGCGCTGCCGTTGGTGGAGTTGGCCAAGGAATTATCACTTGTGCTTCCGGTTTCGTAGCGCTAGGGTATTCAACCATTCAGGGCCGAGGTTATCGGAAAAAATATGGCGAAAACAGATCTGAAAAAC
>RPPU01000338.1 GCA_003819975.1 Desulfobacteraceae bacterium | reverse complement strand
GCCGGCAGCAACGGCAAGACGACGGTGAAGGAAATGACGGCCGCCATTCTGGAGCTGAGCTATAAAACCTTGAAGAACAAAGGCAATTTCAATCATTTGATCGGCTTGCCCCTGACGCTCCTGACTCTGGACTCCGGTTATCAGCGGGCCGTTCTGGAGATGGGCATGAACCATTCGGGCGAAATCGCCCGTTTGACCGAGATCGCCGGACCGGATGTAGGCTTGATTACGAATGTGGCGGCCGTGCATCTGGAAGGCTTGGGCGATATCGCGGGCGTGGCCAAAGCCAAGATCGAAATGCTGGAAAAAATTTCCATGAACGCCCAAGTGGCTTTGAACGGCGACGATGAACTGCTGCTCAAATTCGCCGAACCGTTTCGCCGCCAGATCGTGACCTTCGGTTTGAAATCCCGTAACGACATCCGGGCGACGGAAATCCGCGACTTGGGCGCGGACGGAACCGTTTTTCAACTGCAATACCAGGGGCGGTCTTTTCCGATGCGCCTGCGCGTGCCGGGCTCCCACTATGTTTACAATGCCTTGGCCGCGGCCGCCATCGCCTTGAAATTGCGGGAGCCCCTGGAAAAGATCAGACAGGGATTGGAGGCCTATCGCGGCGTGGCCGGCCGTTTTATTCTGAGCGATCTGCCGGGAGAAGTCCTGCTGATCGACGACACCTATAATTCCAACCCCTATGCTTTAAAGGCCGCGCTAAAAGCCCTGAAGCCTTTTATCAAAGACCAGGGCCGCTTATTGGTCGGTTTAGGCGACATGTTGGAACTCGGCGACGAAACGATCCCCGCCCATCTGGAGGCGGGCGCCTTAGTGGCGGAAACACGGGCGGCGTATTTTTGGGCCATGGGCGAGCATGCCCAGGAGATGATTACCGGAGCATTGGAAAAAGGGTTTCCGGAGAATCAAACGGAAACAGCCGAAAACCACGAGCACCTGATCGGAAGGATCAAAGCGGTTTTACGGCCGGGAGACGTCGTTTTTTTGAAAGGGTCCCGGCGGATCGGTCTCGACAAGGTGGCGGCCGGATTGAAGCAAACGGCCTCCCCAGGAGGAACATCATGAATCCATTGAAAAAAATTCTGGTTGTTGATGATGAAGCCGAGATTCGCAATTTGCTTTTCGATCTGCTTTCGGACCGGGGCTTTCAAGTGACCCTGGCCAAGGATGGACGGGAGAGCTTGAAGCGAATGGAAAAAGTCCGGTTCGACCTTTTGATTACGGATATTCAGATGCCGCACTTGGACGGCATTGCCATGTTGAAACGCATGAAAAAAGAGAAGCGGCGTGAAAAAGTGATCGTCATCAGCGGCATGCCCGGCGACCGGGCGGATCTGGGCGGTAAAGATGTTTTGCCTGTTTTTGCGATGTTGCACAAGCCCTTCCGGGTCAAACGCTTTCTGGACGCGGTTGCTACCGTATTGAAAGATCCGATCAAAAAACTAAAAAAAGAAAGTCATGCGGTGCGGTATCATTAAAGAAAAGGGTTCGAGGGGTCCAGGGGCCAAGGGGTCGAGGGTGAAGAAAGAGAAGGGAAAGAAGGGAAAGAAGGGAAAGAAGGGAAAGAAGGGAAAGAAGAAGGATTTAAGGGGTCAAGGGGACCGTAGAGACGATTTTATGTCTCTACGTTCAAGGGATAAAGAGAAGGGTTCGAGGGGTCGATCCGCCTTCGCAAGGCCTACGGCGGATAGGGGGTGTAGGGGCGAACGGCGTTCGCCCTTTTGTAGGGGCAGGCCTTGCGTCTGTCCAATAAAGATTTAAGAAAAAGAGAATATCGAATATCGAACACCGAATATCGAATTATGAAGGAGTAAAAACAGAGAGGTTAAAGGGGTTAAAAAAGAAGGGGCCAAGGGTTCCGTAGAGACCCGTAGAGATATAAAATCATCTCTACGCGCATGTCTCTGTAAAAAAACAAGGATCAAGAAAAAATAATATAATCGAAGGTTAAAAAACATGCTTTATGATCTCCTTTATTCGTTTCACAATCAAATTTCGTGGCTGAACGTCTTTCGGTATATTACTTTCCGCACGATTGTCGCCGCTTTATTTGCTCTTTTTCTGGTGTTTATTTTCGGGTCCTGGACCATTCAGCAATTGCGACGCATGCAGGTCGGCCAGTATATCCGCGAAGAAGGCCCGGAAAGCCACAAAAGTAAACAAGGCACCCCCACCATGGGCGGATGTCTTTTGCTTCCGGCGATTATGCTGGCAACCCTGTTTTGGGCCGAACTGAACAATCTCTATGTCTGGTTGGTGCTGATCGTGACTTTTTGCTTTGGTTTGATCGGGTTCAGCGATGATTATATCAAAAAAGTGCGCAAGCATAACCGCGGTTTGAGCGCCAAAATGAAGTTCTCCTTGCAAGTTTTGGTCGCTTTAAGCGCGGCGTTGATCCTTTATTTTTATGCCGGTTTCAATACCCGCTTGAATGTGCCGTTTTTAAAAAACATCACTCCGGATTTGGGATTCTGGTATGTGCCCTTAATCGTTTTCATTATTGTCGGCAGCTCCAATGCCGTCAACCTGACCGACGGCCTGGACGGTCTGGCCATTGGGCCGATTATTATCGCTTTTTTCAGCTACCTGATTTTCACTTATCTGGCCGGAAACATGAGAATCGCGAACTATTTGCAGATTCCCTATATGGCGGGCAGCGGTGAACTGACCGTTATTTGCGGAGCAGTAGTCGGCGCCGGCTTGGGGTTTCTGTGGTTCAACAGCTATCCGGCCGATTTGTTCATGGGCGATGTGGGTTCTTTGCCCCTAGGCGCCCTGTTGGGAATCGTGGCCGTTATCACCAAGCAGGAAATTATATTGATCCTGGTCGGGGGTATTTTTGTGATGGAAGCGCTTTCGGTTATTTTTCAAGTGGCTTATTTTAAGATCACGGGCGGGCGCCGGATTTTTCGCATGGCGCCTTTGCATCACCATTTTGAGCTGATCGGCGTGCCGGAATCAAAAGTCACGGTGCGGTTTTGGATCATGGCCATTATCCTGGCCGTGTTGTCCATGAGTACGTTGAAGCTCAGATAAGCAAATGGCGAATGGAGGGAATTATGAAAACGGGTGAAAGCGTGACTGTGCGAACGTACGAGGGGGCGAATCCGTCTTTGCAAAACCTATGGTGGGCAGACGCGAGAATACAGGGAGTGGCCAGGCTATTCGGTTGGCGGTTTACGAGCCATGAACCGCAAAAACGGGAAACGCGAGACCAGAAATCTTAAACCGGAGGAAGTCATGCAAAGAATCTCTTTATTGTGGTTGCAACATGTTACGAATCCTTTGCACCTTTATTGCCGTTTGCTTGATTTGGGGTTGAGCATATCGTTATCGCGCCGGATCGGCCGGTTTTATGAAAAATTTCTTTATGCTTTTCTGGTGCGAGGCCTGAAACATTGACCGAGTTTAAAAATAAAAAAGTATTGGTGGTGGGTTTGGGAAAATCGGGTCAGGCCGCGGCTCATTGGTTGGCCGGCGAGGGAGCGGAGGTGACGGTCAGTGAAATGCGGCCGCGTTCCGAACTCAGTCCCGAACTGTTGCGGGAAGTCGGCCAATGGGGCATCCGCGTTGAAGCCGGCGGCCATCGTGAAGAAGATTTTTTGAAAACCGAATTGATTGTGGCCAGCCCGGGTGTGCCGTTGGACTTAGGGCCTTTGAAAGCGGCGCGCAGCCGAGGCATTCCCATTCGGGGCGATCTGGAGTTGGCCATTGAAAAAATGAATATCCCTGTTTTAGCCGTGACCGGCACCAACGGCAAATCGACGGTGACGACTTTTCTGGGAGCATTGCTGACCCAGGCCGGATTGAAAGTCTTTGTGGGCGGTAACATCGGCACGCCGGTTTTTGAATATCTGAGCGGACATCAGAAGGCCGATTACGCGGTCCTGGAGATCAGCAGTTTTCAACTGGATTTGATGGTGCATTTCAGCCCCCTGGTTTCGATTCTTTTAAACATCACGCCCGATCATCTGGATCGCTACCCCGATTATGAGGCTTATGCGGCCTCCAAACTGAGTATGACGCGGCAGCAGGGTCCGGGCCAATATGCGATCCTGAACGATGACGATGAACGCCTGCGGCGCTTTGACCCCGGTCGCGGAATGACGGTCTTGCGTTACGGATTGGCCCGGGAAAAAAACCGGCAGGCCTTTATAGAGGGAGAGCAATGGGTGCTTGCTTTACCGGGCGCCAACGAACAGTTTTTCGATCTGAAGCCATACAAATTACCCGGCCGGCACAATCTTGAAAACCTGATGGCGTGCGGCCTGGCCGGTGCGGCCCTAGGCATTGCGCCCGCCGCGATTCGGCAGACGATTCATGGTTTCCGCGGTTTGGCCCACCGGTTGGAATGGACGGGAACCGTCGGGGAAGTGGATTTTTTCGATGACTCCAAAGCCACCAATATCGATGCGGCCATTCGAGCCATACAGAGTTTCGACCGGCCGGTCATCCTGATTGCCGGCGGCCGCCATAAGGGCGCCGAATCTGAACCGCTGGTCCGGGCTTGTTCCGCGCCGGTGCGCGCGGCGGTTCTGATGGGCGAATCCAAAGAATTGCTTTGCCGGGCTTTTGAGGGACGAATTCCTTTCAAAGTCGTAAAGGATATGGGTGAAGCCGTTACCCAGGCGCATACGCTGGCCGAGCCGGGAGACGTTGTGTTGCTGGCGCCGGCTTGTTCCAGTTTCGATATGTTTACGGATTATGCGCAACGCGGCCGGGCTTTCAGCCGGGCCGTGAAGGAGTTGCCGAGTGGAAGATAATCAAAAAACAGATACGGGTTATGATTATACGCTTCTGATTCCGACACTGTTGCTGCTTTGCTTCGGTTTGATCATGACCTACAGCGCCAGCTCGTTTCTGGCCGCGCACCGGTACGGTGACAGTTATTTTTTTCTGAAACGCCAGGCCACTTTTTGCGTGATGGGGCTTTTTTGCCTGATCCTGGCCAAAAATATTCCGACCCGGTTTTACCAAAATTTCATTTATCCGATTCTGATCTTCAGTTTCGGGTTGCTTGTTTTAGTCCTGATTCCCGGTTTGGGCGTCAAGGTGGGCGGAGCGAGCCGCTGGCTGCATTTAGCGGGCTTTTCGTTCCAACCGTCGGAATTGGCCAAATTAAGTCTGGCTTTTTTTCTGGCTTATTCCATGGCTAAAAAAGGGCCGGACATGGCGATCTTCTCCAAAGGATTTTTACCGCATTTGATTGTCACCGGTCTTTTCATGGGCTTGATTCTGGTTCAGCCCGATCTGGGTTCCTGCATCATCATCGGCGCCTGGCTGGTGCTTATCCTTTTTGTGGGCGGAGTCAAAATTTGGCATTTGGCCGGCCTGGCGCTTTGCTCCTTGCCGGCTATTTTCTGGTTGATCTGGCGGGCGGATTACCGTTTAAAACGCTGGTGGGCTTTTTTGAATCCCTGGGAAGATCCCCAAGGTTTGGGTTTTCAAATCATTCACTCCTTCCTGGCTTTCGGTTCGGGCGGGTTTTGGGGATTGGGTTTGGGCAACAGCAAGCAAAAGCT
>RPPU01000337.1 GCA_003819975.1 Desulfobacteraceae bacterium | reverse complement strand
TTCTCGTCGCGGTGAAACAAGCGCCATTTAGCGAGATCGCGCCATTGGCGCTGACCGGGCGTATGATCCATGACCGAAACCAGCTTCAAGGCGGGTTCTTCGTGATATCGCAAAAAACTATCAAGCAGCGTAGGACAGGGCAGTTCGCAACGCAAATGCAGAAAATGATCGGCTTTGAGTAGATTTTGAGCGCGCGCCGCGGTTAGCGCCTGAATGGATTGATCGATGATCCGGTTGCGTTCTTCATGGGCATCGGAGAATCCCAGAGAAACGGCATCTAATACGGTCGTGATACCGGCATTGAAGATTTGATGGTCATGGGCGATGACGGAAGCCAAAACAGAGGGCCAATAAACACCGGGCCGGGGAACAATATGCTTCTCCAGATTATCGGTATGCATTTCAATCAGGCCCGGGAGCAGAAAATCACCGTTGAGATCCATACCATCCGGAGCATGGGCAGAGTCCCAGTCGATATGCTTAATCCATTCGCCGGCCAGTGCGACCGTACCCGGTTGGATTCGATCGGGAAAAACCAGCAAAGCGTTGGTCAGAATCGATTCTTTTTTCATTAGGTAAACCTTTCTTATTTTATCGTAACCTTTAAAACATGAATAGCGGATAAGCAGCCCGTAAATTTTCGGTTAATTGCGGACGACGCCGTCGACAGGCTTATGGATTCATGTTAAATATTTATACTTTTACCGTCATTGCCGCGGTACGATCTTTTCAGCAGGAGAAAAAGATGGATTCGATCCGTTTCATTATCATTACATTGCCCAGCGGCGAAAATTTTGAAATTCTTCAAAAAGCCATTCAAAAGATCAGTGAGACCGGAAACACCTATACGGCCATGAGTTATCCGCCGCATATGACGCTCCGGACGGGCGCGGTTGTTCCGCTCGATGAAATTGACGGTTTTATCGAAGAATTCGGACGAGTGGTAGGTTGTTGGCGGCCCTTTCCCGTCGAAACCGACGGACTAATCTGTTTGGAAACGGGCTTGGCGAGTGGGAAAACGAGCTGCTTCCTGCATTATCGCATAAAAGAAAATCGGGCTCTTTGCGATTTACACTTAAGATTGATGGAATATCGGCGGTACGTGAAAAGCGGTAAAAGGGATTTCTATCCGCATATTTCACTGGGGTATGACGATTTTGAGATAGAAGGGTATCTGAAGGTGCAGGCTTTAATGCAAAGAGAGCCCGACTTTTTTCCGGAAAATTTTTCTTGGTTATGCGATCATGTTGCCCTATTTCATAAACCGGAAAACAAATGGGAACCCTTTCATATTTATCGTGGATGTGGGGTCAGGTCTTGAATTATATTTCAAGACTTGACCGCCTATTAGTGGTTCTGAAGATGCTGAGATCGGATCACGAGTAATAAAAAAAAATTCGGGAAAGGAAAAAATTAGAGTCTGAACAGCGCCGGATCAGTTGGTCTCGGCCAATAACGACGCATCCCATTGCGACCATTCATCGATAATCAATTCAGCGGGGTTGTCGTGCAGGAGCCCTTGAGTGTCGATATAAAACCGGGAGACCTCGGGCTTTTTATTTTTAATAAAACTTATCACCTCTTTGGCGGAATCTTTGTCAAATCGACCGGTTAGCTCCAGAGCCAAACCCTCGTTATTTTTCTGAACAGCCATTTTAAAATCATCTCCCATTTGATTTTCTCCATTTCCGCATTCAGTGGTAAGAAACCATCAAATATCTATATTTCCGCATGCGAAAACCTTGCCAAATCTCTATCTGAAAATTTTATTTAAATATTTAAAGCAGTTACGATTGGAGGCGATCCCTGGTTATTTTTGGGTCGGTCAAAATTTGTCATAATAGACAAAAAATGGATAATCAGACCCGTCAAAAAACAGGAGGCCTGAATATCGAGGCTCTATAGAAGCAACTTATTAGCGGAATCGTTTGGTTAGGTTGATTTAGTGATTATAGCACGATATCTGGTATTGGATTGGCACACTATCTACGACATCATGTTTTTTTGTTCCTACAAAAAAACATTTAGATTCTTGATGGAAAATAAGGGCGGAAAGAAGGTCAGATCAACGGCTTATTTGGATCTCCTTCATTATTGCACCGAGTGATTTGAAGTTTTTTGTTACCGGAGCATCCCCCTCTAAAACAATTTCAAGGGCCCGTTTGTTGGAATGATAATAATCCCGAATATAATCGGATAGTTTTTCACGGTTTTTTGTCAAATCTTTGCGGCTTTTCAGGTTTATTAAGGTATTATCCTTTATGATAAATTTCTGACAGGTGTCACATTCACATAATAATAAAACCCGATCCAATGAAATGGTTACCATGCTCTGGTTTAAACAAATAGGGCAGGTTTCCTGATCGTTATCCTGATTTTCAAAGGCCATTTTCAACTCCGAGGCGATCATTAACGCGATGACGAGTTTCCGGTTTATCGGCAAAACAAGGCATTTGCGGATTGTCGAAGGTGAGATGCGGATATCAGAATGGCATTTTCGCCTACAAGCAACCCGGTCCGGTTCAGTTACGGCAACGCCTCTACAAAACAATTTATTTTTTAGTTGATCGTTTGTCAATAACAAACCTTGGTTGGTTTAATTGGAAAAAGCCTTGTGGGATCGAAAATTTATGAATAAAATCGGTACGTATTCGGAAATAAGGGGGTCGTAAAGGTTGTTTTTACTTGATCAAATTGAGCGGATTTTTTGCAAAAGGATATCTTAAAATGTCATTTTTTAAAAAAAAGCTTTTATTCCCGACATTTTTAAAACTGATTCTTTTTTAGGAAAAGACGGATAGGCAAGCCGGGAATTCCCAAATTTGGAAAGCAATCAATATGCAAGAGATCCGGAAGACGAAATGGCTTATAGATGGAAAAGAAAACGCAGCAGATCCTTCGATCTGTTCGACTAAACGCAGCATGGTCGTGTTGGCCGTTTTCCCCATTATTGCGATGGCGTTGTTGAATGCGATTTATGTGGAAGATTTATACCGGAGTTCCGTTGTTTGGTTTTGGATTGTGGACGGCATTCAATTCTTGCTTGTTCCGGGAGCAGCAGTCTTTTTTCTTGTCAAGGCGGGTTCTATTTTTCCGCGAGACTATGGATTCAAACCGTTTGGGCCGGACCTGAGCGTTTTCCAAATAATCGGCTTATGCTTATTGATGTGTGTTGTTTTCTGGCTCGCCTATTTTACCGTGATAAATACGGCATATCATTATTTTTGGCCTTTTGCCAATCATTTTGGGTACAGCTTGCTGGTGCCTGAGCCGTTCCTGCCCAAAATCGGGGTAGTCCTCTATCTCTCAGGAACCGCGGCACTGGTGGAGGAAGCAGTTTTTCGGGGGTTACCGTGGTATTATTTTTCTTTGATTCGGCCCAACCAAAGGCCGATTCTTGTTTATGTCCTTTTAACTTCAATCCTATTTTCCGCGATTCATAGTGAACAAGGGCCGCATGGAATGATCGCGTCGTTTTTTTTGGGAATAGCGGCGGCGATTCTCTATGCAAAAATCAAAAATTTATGGCCTTTCATTGTCGGCCATTTTATTTTGGACGTCATCAGTTTCTGGTGAAACATATTTAACGTCGCATGGTTTGTTCTTTGTTGCATATGTATATCGTAAATGGTACATCGATAAAAGTCAGCGATCGAAAAATGAGGAGATGCCGTTTTCAACAGATGAGAAAGAAATCATGGGTAAAGCCTCAAAAGAGAAGCGATTTATTCGAAATGATTAAATACTTGAAGATATGCGTGAATAATCGGCATGGCTCAAGTAGTCGGAATTTTGAAGCCAAAAATGTGTGGCTATCGGCTCCAATCTGCGGTCTAAGCTTGAATGAGCCTGAAGGTGGTTAGGGTGGATAGACTATAGGCTATTGAAAAAGACAAGAAAATAAGGAGGACTTTAATCGTGTCTCTTTACAAATTTGAAGGCAAGCGGCCGCTTATCGCGTCAAGTGCTTTTGTGCATCCGGAAGCCAAAATTATCGGCGGAGTTTTGATCGGTGAAAGTTGTTATATCGGACCGGGAGCGGTCTTGCGCGGCGATTGGGGCAATATTGTTATCGGCGCGGGTTCCAATGTTCAGGAAAACTGCGTGATCCACGCGGCTCCGGATGTGACCGTCGATTTGGGCCCGGCCAAGTCACATCGGGCATGGCGCTATTTTACACGGATGCAAACTGGGCGAACATGTTTTAGTCGGCATGGGCGCGATTATTGATGAAGAAGTCGTAATCGGCGACGGCTGCCTAATCGGCGCGGCTTGTTTGGTGCCGCGCGGAACCATTATTCCGGCCCGAAAACTGGTCGTTGGTACTCCGGCAAAAACCGCCGGAACAAAATCGGCATCATAGTTAGTTAACGGATCTTTAATTTTCATCTTATCGACAACAAATTATCGTTGGGCGGAAACCAGACGCCTATTACGCACAGCCTGATGAAAAGCCGCTTTTTTTCCGGCTTGACACATCCCTTTGGTTTTTCTATGGTTGCTGATGCGTTTTAGTGGGACGAAATTATTCGGTTTTGGAAAGGGATGGATGAAAAACAAGAGTCCTTTTGGTTTTCAGGCAGCCGCGACTATCCTTTTTGGGGTCCTGTTTTTTTATGCTGTTCCGGTCATGGGTCAGGAAGCCCAACTCAAGGTCATTGCGCCGAACGGCACTGAAAAATATGTAATCGGGTCCATGGTTGAGATCCAGTGGACCGCGAAAAATTACCTGGGCACGATCGATATTCTGCTTAAGAAAAACGATTTTTTCGTCGGCGAAATCGCCAATAATATCAATGTTTCCGGCGGTAAATTCAGTTGGAAAGCCGGCATGGTCAAAATCGGTTTAGCCGGTCCGGCCGATACCTATAAAATATTGATTCGCACATCCGACGGCAAATACCAAGACGAGAGTAACGCTCCTTTTGCGATTCTGGCCTCGGGCTTGTCCGCCCAAAGCGTGGTTCCGATCCATGATCCGATCCGTCTGGCCATCACCAAGCCGGACGCCGGTTCCCGATGGTGTTTGGACAGCCAGAATACAATCCAATGGACCGGCAACCTGCCGGCAGCCAGCACACTCAAGATCGAATTGCTGCCCATGCCCGGGTCGGGAGCGAAAGTCATCGCCAACAGCACCGTAAACAGCGGAAGCTATCCGTGGAAGATCAACCTGGCTCAGTATCATCTCAACGAAGGAATGTTCAGGATCAAGATCAGCACAACGGACGGCGGACTTGTATCTGAAAGCGTTCCTTTCAGGATCGGGAAAGATCTGTTTCTGGTAACCCCCAAGTTCAATCAAGTCTGGCGTAAGGGCGGCAGTTACCGGATCGAATGGCTGAATGACTGCACTATTCCCGCCCATACCGTAAAAATCGAATTGCTCGATGCGGCCAAGAATATAGTGCTTCCTTTGGCCGCCGGTGTCGGGTTGAATAAAAGTTTCGACTGGACTATTCCCAATAACCTGAAGTCGGGTGAATATCATATCCGCGTCATGACGACCGATAAACCATTTTTTGCTGAAAATCCGATTACGATCG
>RPPU01000336.1 GCA_003819975.1 Desulfobacteraceae bacterium | reverse complement strand
ATGGGACAAATTCTTCCGTAATGCGTCGGATGAACGTCGCGAACTTCAAAACCGGCTCTTTCCCTCGTCAAACCACCGGGACCTAACGCGCTTAATCTGCGTTTATGCGTGATTTCCGAGAGCGGATTGGTTTGATCCATGAATTGAGAGAGCTGACTCGTCCCAAAAAACTCTTTGACGACTGCCGAGACGGGTTTTGAATTGATCAAGTCATGCGGCATTAAGGTCTCAACTTCCTGCAGACTCATCCTCTCTTTGATGGCCCTTTCCATTCTTACCAATCCGATGCGATACTGATTTTCAAGCAACTCACCAACGGCCCTGACGCGCCGATTACCCAAGTTGTCAATATCGTCAACCATGGCCTCCGAACTTTTAAGGCGGATCAACTCTTTGACCGTTTCTGCGATATCTTTTTTATCCAGCACGCGTTGATCTATGGATGCGTTCAGGTTAAGCCGATAATTGAGTTTTAATCTCCCGACCGGTGAAAGATCGTAAGTAGACATATTAAAAAACAAACTATTGAAAAAATTATGGCCGACTTCCAGTGTGGGAGGGCTGCTGGGTCGCATTTTTCGATATATTTCAAGAAGGGCTTCATCGGGTAATTCGATTTTATCCAAAGTCATCGTATTACGAATAGTGGTACCGACACCCGGAGCATCTATCAAAAGACATTGAAGCTGGTTGATGCCCGCCTTTCTGATCTTTTCTAAATTGACTTCATCAATCGTTTGGTTGCCTTCCAGTAGAACCTCTCCGGTTTGCGGATCAACGATATCATCGGCAACGACCTTACCTAAAACATCGGATAATTTGACCGGCAACTTTTCTATTCCGGCGGAAACAAGAACCCGCTGCAAACGTTTGGTGAATTTCTCCCCTTCTTTTGCCAAAACTTCATTGGTTTGGGGATGGATGATATTCTTCGATACTTTTTGCCGATATAAATTTTCAAGGCTTGTTACCCGCCAAATATTATCCCCATCAAAAAGATATTTTTCCGTTTCATAGAATTCGGAAAGGATCTCCTTGGCCGAATATCCTAAAGCTTTAAGAAAAGTCGTTACCGGAAATTTTCTTCTTCGATCTATACGCACATACAATAAGTCTTTAGGATCGAATTCGAAATCAAGCCAGGAGCCCCGTAAAGGTATAATACGGGCAGAATAAAGCAATTTACCGCTGGAATGCGTCTTACCTTTATCATGATCAAAAAAGACCCCAGGGGAACGATGCAGCTGGCTGACGATAACTCTTTCGGTCCCATTAACGATAAAAGTTCCTCGATCCGTCATCATCGGGAGCGTGCCGAAATAAATTTCTTGCTCTTTAATATCGCGAATGCTTTTGGTGCCGTTCGCCGAATCCGTATCGAAAACAACCAGGCGTACGGTGAGTTTCACCGGAGCCTCAAAAGTCATGCCTTTATTAATGCATTCTTCTTCGCTGTATTTGAAATCTTCAAAAGAATATTTTATAAACTCGAGCGAGGAAGTGGCGCTAAAATCTTTGATCGGAAATACGCTTTTAAAGGCCCCCTGAAGGCCGATGTCTTTTCGTCCTTCAGGGGTCGTATCTTTCTGTAAAAAGCGACTATAGGATTCTTTTTGAATTTCGATCAGATTGGGAATATCAATAATTTTTTCGATTTTCCCGAAATTCCTTCGTAAACGGCGGATATGAGCATCCTTAATCTTCATCTGATCTCCTTACAATAGTTTTAAAACAAATACTTCTTTATATGATGAAAGCAACAGATAACTACTTTACTTCCACAACAGCGCCGGCTTCTTCCAGCTGTTTCTTGATATTTTCAGCCTCATCCTTGGAAGCGCCTTCTTTTACTTTGCCCGGTATATTATCAACCAGATCTTTCGCTTCCTTTAAGCCTAAACCGGTAATCGCTCTCACGACTTTAATCACTTGAATTTTTTTGTCGCCGGATGAAGTAATCACAACGTCAAATTCGGTTTTCTCGACAACTTCTTCTTTAGCTTGAGCAACCGGCCCGGCGGCGGCCATAGCGATGGGAGCCGCGGCGGTAACGCCAAATTTATTTTCAAGTTCCTTGATAAATTCAGAAAGATCCAAAACGGTCATATTGGATATATAATTAACGACATCTTCTTTTGTGATATTTGCGGTCATATGGATTATAAAACCCCCTTTTTATCTACGGATATGTGTTTTTTTATTTACTGCTTTCTTGTTTTTGTTTTTCAATGGCTTTCAGTGCAAACAAAAAATTTAAGAGAACCGCATTCAACACCCTGACGAATGTAGCGGGTACTGCCTGCATACCGGATAAAACTTGTGCGAGAAGCACTTCCCTACTCGGAAGTCCTGCAAGTTTCTTAATGCTTTCAAGATCGACCATTCTTCCTGAAATTTGTCCGACTTTGATCTCAAGAAATTTTGCATTCTTGCTTTGTTCGATCAGAGCCTTAGCAGGCGCGATAGGATCATCATAAGTAATGGCTAAGGCGCAGGAGCCGACAAAAAATTTATTGATGACTTCAGTGTCTGTCCCTTGACTGGCCAATCGTAAAAGCCTGTTTTTCACTACCTGCAGTTCAACGTTGTTTTTCCTTAAAGCACTTCGCAAGGAATTCAAAGCTTCTACGTTCAGTCCTTGATAGCCGATCAAAAAAGTGGCCTTGGCTTTTTGCAGTCGGCTTTTCATGTCGACTACAAAATTTTCTTTATCCGCTTTTTTCAAATACGCATCACCTCCTTTTCTTAAGATTTAGTTTCCATTTACCAAACAAAGGCAGAGAGATGCATACTTGAAACCATTCATCTTTCAAGTCTCGGTAGGCTGGGATAACCCATGATTAAGCGCAATCGTTTGAAAAACGTTTTGCACCCACTGTCTTTGACTTTGGAATATCTTTCCCGAATAATTGCGATTGTTTTATCCGGGATTTATTATTTAATCCTCTTTACCGAAATATACCTTTTACCGAGCAAGATTGAATACGTTACTGCAGTAAAAAACCGTTTTTCGGATTCTAACTGGCGAGATCTTTCATATAAACGGGATCAATTTTTACTCCCGGGCCCATAGTCGTTGAAATAGCAATACTTTTCAGGTAAATACCTTTACTTGTTGACGGTTTTAACCTTTGGATCGTATCCATAAAACTAACGATATTCTCGAATAGTTTGGCAGGCCCAAAGGATACTTTTCCCATGGGGGCGTGTACAATGCCTGCTTTTTCAACTTTAAAATCAATTTTACCCGCTTTGATTTCTTTGACGGCCTTCGCAACATCAAAAGTAACCGTACCCAGTTTGGCGTTGGGCATTAACCCGCGGGGACCCAAAACGCGTCCCAATTTGCCCACAGCGCCCATCATATCCGGAGTAGCGACGGCCCGGTCAAATTCAACCCAGCCCTGCTGGATTTTCTCAAAATATTCATCGGATCCGGCATAATCTGCTCCCGCTTCAAGCGCTTCTTTTTCTTTCTCGCCTTTTGCAAAAACCATGACCTTTACCGACTTACCTATGCCATGGGGCAGAATAACCGTGCCGCGCACCATCTGATCCGCATGTTTGGGATCCACGCCGAGTCTGACGGCAATATCAACGGTTTCGTCAAATTTAACATAAACGCTATCAAGAGCTATTTGCACTGCTTCTTGAAAGTTATAACGTTTCGCCATATCGAATTTCTGCGCTTTTTCCTGATATTTTTTGCCTCTTGTAGCCATTTCTAAAATCCTTATCGTTGATGATGATTTATTCGGTGATTATGATGCCCATGCTCCTGGCGGTGCCTTCTATGATTTTAATCGCCGCAGGCATATCGTTGGCGTTTAAATCCGTATATTTAATTTTAGCAATTTCTTCGACTTGTTTCTTGGTTACTTCCCCGACTTTTTCCTTATTGGGAACGCTGGATCCTTTGGCGATTTTTGCCATCTGCTTCAAAAGCACGGATGCAGGAGGTGTTTTGGTGATAAATGAAAAAGATCTGTCGGCATAGATGGTAATGATCACCGGAATGACCACTCCCATCTGATCTTGTGTTTTGGCATTAAAAGATTTGCAGAATTCCGCTATGTTGACGCCATGTTGACCTAAAGCCGGTCCGATGGGCGGTGATGGGTTCGCCTGCCCCCCCTTAACCTGAAGCTTGACGTTTGCGATGATTTTTTTTGCCATGGTTTACCCCTTATATCTTATTAACTTGAATAAAATCCAATTCAACCGGCGTCGAACGCCCAAAAATAGTAATAAATACCCGTAATTTTTCTTTATCCGGCTTCACTTCTCCAACAACTCCATGAAAATTATTAAAGGGTCCGTCGATAACCCGGATTTCGTCTCCTTCTTCAAAATGAAATTTCGGTTTCGGCTTGCTGATCCCTTCTTGCATTTGATGAATGATTCGTTCAGCTTCTTCATTAGGGATGGGTGCGGGCATGTTTCCGCCCCCAACAAAACCGGTCACCTTTGCCGTATTTCGGACAACATGCCAGGTTTCTTCATTCAATATCATTTGGACCATGATATATCCCGGATAAAATTTCCGATAGGAAGTTTTTTTCTGACCTTTTTTCAACTCAACGACTTGCTCGGTCGGAACGATGACCTTGCCAAAAGATTGTTCTTGCCCTAAAGTTTTTATTCTTTCCTCAAGGCTGACTTTCACCTTTTGTTCAAAACCGGAATAAGTATGAACGATGTACCATTTCAATTCCACTTAGGTGCCTCACAGTCGAAAAAAACAAATGATGAAAATTTCATTTTTGAGATGAGAGAACATGAAATAAAAATCATGTTTCGTTTCATTCATTTCAATGAAAATTGTATAAGTTTAATCAAACCCGCATCAACCAATCCGAGAAAAATCCCCACAATGATCGTTAAAACCAAAACCATAGCGGTGGTTGCCAGCAATTCTTTTCGAGTCGGCCATTTCACTTTTTTTAATTCCATCTTGGCATCGCGAAAGAATTGAACGATCATCCCGGAAAATTTCGTAAAAGAATTTTCTTTGGTTTCCTTCTTTTTCTCCGATTCTTTCCGGGGGCTCGATGAGATTGATTTATTATTGATTTCTTTATTGTTCATTTTGATATGTCTTTTGACCTGAATATTGTTGATAATGGGTCCTGCACGATAATCAATCTGCATGTAACTTTATAAATTTGGCAGGCCAGGAGGGATTCGAACCCCCAACACCCGGATTTGGAGTCCGGTGCTCTAGCCGTTAGAGCTACTGGCCTACGGAGATATCATGCCATTCTATTTTGTTTCCTTATGAACGGTATGTATTCTGCAAAAAGGACAATATTTTTTAAACTCCAACTTGTCGGGAGTATTCCTTTTATTTTTGGTTGTTGTGTAATTTCTATTCTTACATTTTTCACAACCAAGGGTGATCATATCCCTCATAATGACTCTCCTCTATTCAACCCTATAGTCTTATTCTACGATTTCGCTGATGACGCCGGCGCCGACCGTGCGGCCGCCTTCACGAATCGCAAACCGTAACTCTTTTTCCATGGCGATCGGCATGATCAATGTCACTTCCATCGCAATGT
>RPPU01000335.1 GCA_003819975.1 Desulfobacteraceae bacterium | reverse complement strand
CGCCCTCACGCAGGGCCTGATCGATGCGCCGGCGTTCGCGCATTTCCTCTTCCAATTCGCGGTTGGTTTCGGCCAATTGGGCGGTGCGCTCCTGCACGCGTGTTTCCAGTTCATTATGGGCCCGGCGTAAAGCCTGCTCGGCTTTTTTGCGTTCAGTGATGTCCTGATAAAGGGCATAACCGCCGATATGTTCATTGCGGATCGTCACCGGGGAAAGCAACACCGCCACATCGATCAGGGTTCCGTTTTTACGCCGACGCCGGCATTCAAAAATTTTTTTATCCTGGATATCCGCGGCATGCCGGCTGAAAGAGAGTCCTGCTTCTGTTTCTCCCTCGGGCAGAATCAAGTCATCCACCAGCCGGCCCAGGGTTTCGCTTTCGGGGTATCCGAACAGACGGGTAAATTCTTCATTCAGACGATAGATCCGATCCTCTTTGTCGAGCATGACGATGGCCACGGGCGAGCGTTCGAAGAGTTGTTTCAGGTAGGCCTCTTCTCTTTGCAGCGCTTCCTCGGCCTTTTTTTGTTCGGAGATATCATGATAAACTCCGTAGTGCCCGACCAGTTTGTCGTTGATCTTGATCGGCGAAACGACGCAGGAAACATGGACCGGGGTTCCGTCTTTTCGCCGCCGGACGCCTTCAAAAGCGATTTTGTCTCCGTTCGACGCCCGCTTGCTTAAGCTGGTGGCTTCCTGCCAATGCTGGGGTGGCGCGATTAATTCGTCGATGGAACGGTCTCTGGTTTCCGCGGAAGTGTAACCGAAAACATGTTCGAACGCTTGGTTGGAAAACGTGGTTTTATGTTCCAAATCGGACATGACAATGGCATCCTGCGCGCTTTCGATCAACTGCTGAAAATAGGCTTTTTCGGTTTTTAGGGCTTCTTCCGCCTGCTTTTGGTCCGTGATATCGCGATAGACCGCATAATTGGCGACATGGCGGCCGTCAATATTAAGGGGAGAGATAAAACAAGAAACATTCAGCAAGCGGCCGTCTTTGTGCCGACGCACGGCTTCAAAAGCGAGCTTTTCACCTTGAGACGCTTTTTGCGCATAGTTTTTGGCTTGGTCGTGATCTTCCGGAGGTGAAATGAGATCGTAAATCATTTGGTTTTGAGTCTCTTCACTCGTATAGCCGAAAATTTTAGTAAATTCAGGGTTGACGCGAATCACCCGCCCTTGCTTGTCGGTAATCACGATGGCTTCCTGGGCGCTTACGAATAATTGCTCCAGATAAGCTTTCTCTCTTTCCAAATCCTTTTCGGCTTTTTTGTGTTGACTGATATCGCGATAGACCGCGTAATTGCCGACCTGTTTGCCGTCGATCTCAATGGGTGTGGCCACGCAAGCTACGTCAATTAGGGTGTGGTCTTTTCGTCTTCTACGGGCTTCAAAGGAGATTTTTTTGCCGTCCGTGACTTGTTTGGATATCTGCGCGGCTTTCTGCAAAGAATCCGGGGGAGCGACCAGTTCGTCGATGGAACGACCTTTAGCTTCCGGTAGGGAGTAGTCGAAAATCCGGGTGAAAGCGCTGTTGATAAAGATGACCTTATGGCTCAGGTCGGTCATGACCACGCCTTCCTGGGCGACTTCGAACAACTGCTGAAAATAGGCTTTCTCGGTTTTTAAAGCCTCTTCCGCTTGTTTTTGATCCGTGATGTCGCGGTAAACCGCGTAAAGGCCGACCTGCTTATGATCGATGGTAATCGGGGAAACAAAACAGGAAACCCGCAGCAATGCTCCGCTTTTATTTCGACGCACGGCTTCAAAGGCGATTTTTTCACCTTGGGCGGCCGTTTGGGAGTAGCGCCCGGCTTGATCTTGGTGATCGGGAGGTATGATCAATTCATCGATCAATCGACCCCGGACTTCTTCGGCGGTATAGCCGAAAACCCTGGTAAACTGCGGGTTGATATGCATGACCCGGCCTTGGCTGTCGCCCATGACAATCGCCTCTTGAGCCGTTTTGAACAATTGCTCCAGGTAGGCTTTTTCTTTTTGAAGAGCCTGCTCGGCTTGTTTGCGCTCACTAATGTCACGGTAACAAGCATAGGCACCGATGCGTTCGCCGTTTTCCATAATAGGCGTGACCAGCACCGAGACATCCACCCAAGAGCCGTCCTTGCGGTGCCGCACGGTTATATATTCGCTGGTGTGTCCTTTTACGACCGGATCGCATTTTGTCTGGACTTCGTTAACTAGATTCGGAGGAGTGATCAGGTCGTCGATATGCCGACCCAGCGCTTCTTCCGGGTCGTAACCGAAGAAACGCGTAAATTCTTTATTGACAGCCAGGATTTTCGAATGCAGGTCCGCCATGATAATGGCTTCGGAAGAACTTTCAAAGAGCTGTTCAAACAGGAGTTTTTCTTTTTGGAACAAGGCCTCGGTCTTTTTGCGTTCGCCGATATCACGGTAGGTGCCGAAATAACCTACTTTTTTCCCTTGTAATAATATAGGCGCCAGGCTGATGGCCACCCAGACCAGGTTGCCGTCTTTGCGTAGCCTTTGTCCTTCGTTTTGGACTTTTTCCCCTTTTTCAATGGAAGAGGTCAGATGAAGAGCTTCTGGGTGCACATCCGGCGGAACGATTAAATCGTCCGGAGACCGGCCGATCGCCTCTTGAGCCGTGTATCCAAAAATTCTGGAGAATTCAGTGTTGATCATAACCACCTTATGATCGAGATCAGCCACAATAATCCCTTCCAGCGCGCTTTCGAATAATTGACTCAAAAGGACCTTTTCATTTTTAATAATTTTTTGCAGATTTGAAGAAGGGGCTCCGACTTTAGCGGTCTTCCGGACCTTGGTCGGTTTTTTTTTCAGGTTTAAACTGGGCTTGGATTTGGCGGCTGTCATAAATCGACGATAAGCTCCTGAATTTTTTGATTAAATTTTCATGTTTAAATTGTCGGGACCTTTTTGGATGACCGGATCGCAAAAAAATCTTTTTTGATTTTTAAAAAAATGCAAGTTTTGTACCATCATCCGACAAAGAAATGATGAACGTCGGCTGGTAAAAGAGGCCGATCTGTGCTAATAAAGACAATATGTTTTTGTAGAGGCAGGTTTTTAACCCTACGGATAGCATTAGCGACAACAAATTTTTGATATTTTAGAAAATACGACCTAAATGTTTTATTGATCTTGAAGATCCAGGATCAATAAAACATGAATTCCGGCCGGCCGGAACAGGAGTTCCAGCGAAAAGCACCGGAATAAGTCCGTATGATTGTCCGGCGGTGATTATTAACATTTTTATTATCGACAATCCGGGATTTCTAAAAATACACTTTTTCAGCAACGGCCCTTGAGAATCGAATCATAAAATTCCAAAGGGTTTATTTTTAGAAATCCCCATGTCGATATGGTTGAGCTAAGCGCTTAATCCGGAGAATAAACATGCATATCCATTCCCTACCTTTGGCGGGTACAGTGGATGCCTTGCAAAAGGGGCAGGTTTCCCTGAAGAAGTTCATTAACGAAATCTGCGACCGGATCGAGGCCCATGAACCGCAACTCCAAGCTTTATTGCCGGAGCCGGAACGGCGCAGTCGTTTGCTGCAAGAGGCCGAGGTTTTGGAGCAAAAGTACTCCGAATCCAAACAAAGGCCGGCTCTTTACGGCGTTTTGGTGGGGGTCAAGGATATCATTCACGCAGAGGGTTTTAGTACCCATGCCGGCACGCGTTTGCCCGCGCATCTTTTTCAGGGCGCTGAGGCCGGCTTGGTTACCCGTTTGCGCCAAGCCGGGGCCTTGATTCTGGGAAAAACCGTCACCACCGAGTTTGCGCACTTAACTCCCGCCGCAACGACCAATCCCTGGAATCCGGAGCATACCCCGGGCGGGTCCAGCAGCGGTTCGGCAGCCGCGGTCGCGGCCGGATTTTGCCAACTCGCGTTGGGCACCCAGACCATCGGTTCGGTCATCCGGCCGGCGGCTTTTTGCGGTCTCTGCGGATTCAAACCGAGTTTTGCTCGCGTTCCTCTGGACGGAGTCATTCCCTGTTCCGAGTCCGTGGACCATATCGGATTTTTTACCCAGGATGTGACGGGTATGGCTTTGGCGGCCGCGGTTGCTTTACCTGATTGGCGATCGGCGATGAACCCAATGAACCCAATGAACCCAATGAACCCAATAAACCCAATAAACCCTGACCCCTTGCCGGTTTTAGGCGTGCCGGATGGACCCTATCTGTCACAAACGGAACCAGAGGCGTTGAAGGCATTTGAAAAGCAATTAGCTCTACTGCAAAGTGCCGGATGCAAAGTAGTCCGGATCAAGATGTTTTTGAATATCGAGGAGATCAATGGCCGGCACAAGGACCTGGTCGCTTTTGAAATGGCGCAAGTTCATGCGCATTGGTTTGCCGAATATCGCAATCTTTATCAGCCCGTTACCCGCGCGGTGATTGAAAAAGGGCAAGGCATCAAGCCGGAAGAGGCGGAGCAGGCGCGGCAAGGCCGGCTGCTCTTGAGGGCGCAAACGGAAGAAACCGGGAAAAGCCGCGGCATTGATCTTTGGGTCTCTCCGGCGGCCGTGGGAGCGGCGCCGAAGGGTCTGGAGAGCACCGGCGATCCAATCATGAATTTACCCTGGACTTATATGGGGTTACCGGTTTTGTCTTTGCCGACCGGTCGATCAGGTAGTAAAATGCCTCTGGGTATTCAATGGGCGGCCGGCTTTCAACAGGATGAGGTTTTGTTGCAGTGGGGCATGAAGCTGGAAGAGGTCTTTCGTTTTGCCGAATCGAGGTTAGCGAGAACGTAGGGCGACCGGCCGGTCGCCCGCGGTTGCTCAAGAAAATATCGAATATCGAACACCGAATTTCGAATGATGAAGGGAAAAGAAAGAGATCGAAGAAAAACCGGAAACCAGAAACTATAAACCTGATTTCTTTTTAACCGTTCCCGTGAACCTGGAACTCTGTAAACCTTTTTTGATAGGAGGATCGTCATGGCAACCGGCAACTTAAAAGCAATGTTTCATCCGCAATCCGTGGCCCTGATCGGCGCCAGCGAAACCGAGGGCTCGGTCGGCCGGGCGATTTTGGAGAATCTTTTGCTCTCCAAGGAACGCAAGCTGTTTCCGGTCCATTTCAAAAAGGAGACGGTGCTGGGGCTTAAATGTTATCCGTCGATCGGCCGGATCGGGCAGCCCATCGATCTGGCCGTGGTGGCCACCCCGGCGGCTTCGGTTCCGGGTATCGTGGAAGAATGCGGCCAAGCAGGAGTGGAGGGTATCCATATCATTTCCGCCGGTTTCAAGGAGATCGGCGCGGAAGGTCAAAAGCTGGAAGAGGAGATCAAAGAAATCCGCAAAAAGTATAATCTGCGGATTGTAGGACCCAACTGCATCGGCATCATTCGACCCGGTATCGGTTTGAATACTTCTTTCATCAAGGTCAACCCGGAACCCGGCAATATCGCTTTTATTTCGCAGAGCGGCGCCTTGGGCAGCGCCATCCTGGACTGGGCCGTGAACGCCCATATCGGTTTCAGTATGTTTGCTTCCTTGGTCTCCATGATCGACGTGGATTTCGGGGATTTGATCGATTTTTT
>RPPU01000334.1 GCA_003819975.1 Desulfobacteraceae bacterium | reverse complement strand
CTTCGCCGCAGGCAATGTCCGCTCCCTGGCTTCCGGGGTTCTTGAACAAACCAAAGGCCAAGGGTTCGGAGAAACAGGCGATTAGAAGACCGTTCTGCTTGTGGATTAAATCGGCGGCATTGGAAAGATTCTCTATGCAGCCGAAGAAATTCGGCGATTGAAGGGCGACACCGCCCAGATCGGGCATAGCCTTGATGCCGGTCAAGTCCGTGGTCCCGTCGGCCAAGCGCGGCAGTTCAACGATCTCGGCGCCGGTCGGTTCCAGGTAGGTGCGGACCACGCGTCGGTAAAGCGGGTGGATCTGCGCGGACAAGGCCAGCTTTTTTTTACGGGTGATGCGCAAGGTCATGAGCAAAGCTTCGGCCAGGGCCGTGGCGCCGTCATACATGGAAGCATTGGAGACTTCCATGCCCAACAGCCGCGACATCAGGGTTTGATATTCGTAAACGGCCTGAAGCGTGCCCTGGCTCACTTCGGGTTGATAGGGCGTGTAAGAAGTCACGAACTCGGAACGGCCGGCAAGATTCGCCACCGCGGCCGGGATATGATGTTCGTAACTGCCGGCGCCGATAAAGATTTTATATTCCGGGCTCGAAGCGGTTCGATCGGCCAGATTGCTCATAAAATCATGCAACTCCCATTCGCTCATGGGATCGGGCAAGTCCAGGTTGCCGGTACGGCGGCAATCCCGCGGGATCGTGGTAAAGAGATCCTCAAGGGTTTTAACCCCGACTACCTTAAGCATAGACGCTATGTCTTCCGGGGTATGGGGTAAGTAACGCATTTATTTCTGTCCTTTCAAAAGTTCAAAATAGGCTTTTTTGTCCAGCAGCTGGTCGAATTCCGCGGGTTTTGAAGGCTTGACTTCGAACATCCAACCCTTGTCGTATGGCGCTTTATTGAGCAGTTCCGGCGTGCCTTCGAGATCGGCGTTAACGGTTACGACTTCGCCGCTGATCGGCATGTACATCTCGGACACGGCTTTTACGGATTCGATGGTTCCGCATGGTTGGCCGTGATCGAAGCTCGATCCGATTTGGGGCAATTCCACAAATACGATGTCGCCCAATTGGTCCTGGGCATAATCGCTGATGCCGATCCTGATGTTGCTGCCGCTTTTTTGGGCCCATTCATGGTCCTGGGTATAACGAACATCATCCGGTAAATTCAGGGTATTTAATTCTTTCATGGCGATTCCTCCTTTTAATGGAAAATGGTAATAACTAAAATTTCAAAAAAACGGTTCGTTCATAGCGAGTCTTTTGCGCAGAGCTCGGGACGCGCTCGGGTTGCCTGTTCACCAAGTATCAAAGAATATACGGAACTCCTAAATTATAATTTTTATAGACCACAAAGGTTTCCACGGATTGGACTTCCTCTATTTTAGCCACGCCTCCGGTCAAAAATTCGAGTAAACCGTAGTTTTCATTTAAAAGGACGGTCAGGATCAAATCAAAGCGGCCGGTCACCACGCTGACCGAAACGACCCCTCTGATTTTACTGAACTCCTTGCCTTTGCTGAGCAGATCCATGTTATTGAGTTTAATCCCCGCCATTACGACATTATGGCCGGGAATCAGTTCGGGATTCACCAACCCCGTGATAGTCAGTACGCCCATTTCGATTAATTTGGTAACCCGGGAGCGGGCGGTATTTTCAGAGATTGCGGTTTTTTCAGCGATTTCCTTAAAAGACTTGCGACCGTCACGAAGCTCTTTTAGAATGGCAATATTGGTTTTATCCAATTTCATATATAAAACCCTCCCGATTTCCGATCGATTTGAATAAGCCAATATCTAGCTAAATTGATGTTTTTGTCAATATTTTTTTAAATTTTACCTTATATGCCAAAAAATGGGAATATAATTTACTTGAAAAATTAAATTCCAATTGCTATATGTTTTTTTTAATTCATAAAAACAGGAATTTAAAAAAACATGAATTCCGGCGGACGCCGGAAAAAACATAAAAAAGATTGCAGCTCATAGCGGTCTTTGGGGGAAAAATATAGATGGCCCAGAAATTAGTGGTGATCGGAGCCGGTCCCGGCGGCTATGTGGCGGCGGTTAGGGCAGCTCAATTAGGGGCTGAAGTGACGCTTATTGAAAAGGAAAATGTGGGCGGCACCTGCTTAAATTGGGGTTGTATTCCCTCCAAGGTCTTGAAAACCACGGCCGAACTTTTGGAACGCAGCCGGCGGGCCGCTGAATTCGGTTTGGTTTTTAGCGGCCCTATTCAGGTGGACATGAAAGCCTTGATGGAGCGGAAACAAAAAGTCATCCAGGACCAGGCCAAAGGGATCGAGCGGCTTTTGGAACATCATAAAATCACTTATATCCAGGGCAATGCCTGCTTTGAAAAGCTCCATTCCGTTCGGGTTATGTTACCGGGCGTTGCGGACAAAGAAATCCCCTGGGATAAGCTGGTATTGGCGCCGGGTTCCAAGCCTTTTAATATGCCGGGCTTTGCATTCAACGGCCGTACCATTCTTTCCAACAATCATGCTTTATGCTTGGAGCAAGTGCCTCAGTCCATCTTGATCGTGGGCGGCGGAGTGATCGGCTGCGAATTCGCTTCGATTCTCGGCGCTTATGGTTCCAAGGTGACGGTGGTCGAGGCCTTGACGCGTCTTTTACCTTTACCCGGGGTTGATGAAGCGTGCTCCAAGGTGCTGCAACGCGAAATGAAAAAGCAGAAAATCGATTACTTTACGGAACGTTCGGTATTGGCGGTTGAAGAAAAAGAGGGTCGTTGCCGGGTGACCATCGGCGCTTCGCCTTTTATGGACGAAACCAGAGCCAAGACAATCAAGCCGCAGGTCCTGGAGGTTGATAAAGTTCTGATTTCCATCGGCCGGGAATCCAATACTACGGATATGGGCCTTGAACGTATCGGGGTTAAGCTGGATGGCAAGGGCTGGATCGCGGCGGATGAAAGCCTGGCCACGAATGTAGGCGATGTTTATGCCATTGGCGATGCGTTGGGTCCTGCCAAAGTCATGTTGGCCCATGTGGCTTCCCGGGAAGGGATGATCGCGGTTGAAAATGCCCTGGGCGGTAAACGGAAAATGGATTACAGCGTGATTCCCAGTGCGATTTTCACTATTCCGGAAACAGCGAATGTCGGATTGAGCGAAGCCCAAGCCAGGGAAAAGGGTTTTCAGGTCAAAACGGAAAGCGTGCTTTTCAGGACCATCGGCAAAGCCCAGGTCGTGGGCGAAATCAGCGGCGAGGCTAAAATCGTGGCTGATGCGGAAACCGGACGGATTCTGGGGGTCCATATCATCGGCCCGCATGCCACCGACCTGATCGCCGAAGGAGCTTTGGCAATTCAGACCGGTTGCACGCTCAAAGATCTGGCCGGCACCATTCATGCCCATCCGACTTTGGCCGAGATCATGTTCGAGGTTTCTTTGAAAGCATTGGGGCAAGCGTTGCACGGATAAAAAATAACGACCCGTCGATATTTCTTTATCCCAGATTATGCATTAGATATTTTTTAATGGGTTCGCCCGAATAGAATAAGGTTTTCACAATCATAACTACACAGGCCTTCCCTTTTACGGCAGGCGCGTGGCGGGAAGGTTTGTATGGCGATGATACAAAGATTTCATCATATTGCATGAAACGTATTGCGCCTGCCGATCTCACGATAAAGTCCGATAGAAGATGAGTTATGATTGTGAAAACCTTATTCTATTCGGGCTCTGTGTTTGAAATAACGCTAATGCATTTTTTGAGTTTATTTTTTGATCCTGGGTTTTTCAGGATTAAAAATATTTCAAAGCCGGCTTTCAGAAGGGGAATATACCCAATTATAGTTGATCGGTCTAAGCGAGGGCCAGGTATTCTTGGGATGCAGGAATTCGTCTTTAAGTTTTAGCCAACTATAGGCCGGGTTCAGCCGGCGCCATTTGCCGTGTCCCGGCAATTTGGCATGGCTGGTATAACCGTAGAAAGCTTCGGAAATGCCAATATGAAAACCCTGCGCCGGGTAGAGATAACAATCCCGGAAAGTGTCCGGGTTCATTTTTTCATGATAAGCCAGGGCTTCCGATTCCTTGTGCGATAGTTGAATCAGAAAAAATTTGGAAACGCCGCGTTCCGAGTATTTGACCATGGAACGGGATTCGGAACTGGAAACAAAAACAGTGGAAATGAAATTTTCCTTTTTTAAAAGCTGGGCCGCAATCAAAGCAGCGGTCCGGCGGCCGCCCGCGCTGTGGTGGCAGGCGTAATATTCGAAAAGTTTGTTCTGCAGCAACCGCGCCGTCTTGTCGCCTTGTTCATATAAATTATTTTGAATATAGCGCAAGTATTTGGCCATGTCTTCGGCCGCGTCCGCGATCGGCCAGTCGACTTTGACATGAAAATGAGTCAGGGCATAATGATTTTTCTTTTTAGCGGTCGGTTCCGGCTGGATGAGCAGGGCGTAATCGATTTTTAACAGATCTTCCAGAAAATCGAGAAAAGGGGCATTGTCGAAATAGCGCAGGTTCTTGTGGAATTTTTTAGAGATGGTGAAATCGGGCAAGTATTGGAGATTTTTTTTTATTAATTTATTTTCAGGAAAAAACCGAAGATGGTTTTTAAGGTTCGCGCTGATCGCCCCTTCGCAAAAGATGACGATAAAAGTGTTGAACAGGCCCGATTCCCGGTCCATTTTTTTCGCTTTGGGTTTGAGTTCGCTTTTTTCGAGAAAGTTATACTCCACTCCACTCTTCTGGTGGTTGTAAAAAGAGTCAATCAAAGATATTTTCATGAGGCGCATTTCAAGGACATCTCTTAATATTTCATAAAGAGAGCGCCGCATCTTTTCATGATAATTTAATCTTTCCCTAAATACCCACATAAGGCTTCTTATTCCAAAATAATTATTTTTATTAAATGATATCAATGGATTGGCTAAAATGTCAATAAAATTTTAAATTAATGAATTTTAAGTAATATTTGCAAAATTTAAAGTATTTATAACTAACGCAGGATTTGTGCATTCCTTTGACTGTAACTATATATTGTATTTAACCTAAATCGTAAAACACAATATATGCCTAAGCTCAGGAATCCTGTATTTTCATGAGCAAATTAAGTATTCCGTGCTGAAAAGTCTTTTTCCTTGAATTTATCTAAATTTTTCGATACGTTAGCATCTCAATGTTTTATTGATCCTGAAAAACATTGGATCAAAAAACATCCATTCCGGCAAGGATTGCCGGAATAAGCCCGTACCATGGTAACGGGTTCATTATTTAGCTTTTAATTTTCGACAACTTTTTATCGATCTTTGGAGTTCGGCAGCAAGGGCAAAGCCCTCGCGTAGCAAGGGCAGAAGCCCTCGCGTGACAAGGCATTGCTTTTTTTAAGTGCGACACGTCGCGCAAAATCAAAGCGCGGACATATCCGCGCAATCCAAATAAACACCTGTTAATATTTTGAGCCTGTCGGCGGCCGTATTACCTCTAAGGCATTGATTAGTTTAAAATAATGGATAATTGGTATTATATTCAAGAGCAAAAAAGCACGGGTCCTTTTACGGAGATGGAATTCATTGAATAAATGAAAGGTTTATATGG
>RPPU01000333.1 GCA_003819975.1 Desulfobacteraceae bacterium | reverse complement strand
GCACACGGATTTTATTTTTTCGATCACGGCCGAGGAATAGGGCTGGGTCGGCGTGGCGGTCATGATCATTCATTTCACCATGATTATTTTGAGGGGTATCTTGAGTTCGTTGAATGCCCGAGACCTGCACAGCAGTTATCTGGCCATGGGGATCAGTACTTTTCTGGGCTTGCAAGTCCTGATCAACCTGGGCGTGGTCATGGGACTGCTGCCCACCAAGGGATTGACTTTGCCGTTGATGAGTTACGGAGGGTCTTCATTGGTCGTCACCTTGTTCAGTATTGGAATTTTATTGCATATCTCGGCCGAACGGAAAGGGGAATGAAAACGGAATTGGAGCAGAACTTCAGAATTTTAATTGCCGGCGGCGGAACCGGCGGCCATTTGTTCCCGGGCGTGGCCGTGGCCAAAGAATGCCGCAAGCGTTATCCCGCGGCCCGGATTCTTTTCGTGACCGGCCGGAAGAAGATCGAAGCGGATATTTTGACTGCTTTTGGTTTTGAGCAGGTATCCATTATGATCGAAGGATTAAAGGGCCGCGGATGGCTGAAAGCGCTGAAGGTCATGGTTCTGCTGCCGATCAGTCTTTGGCAATCCCTGGCGATTATCCGAAGATTTAATCCTCAAGTTGTTCTGGGCGTAGGCGGTTATTCGTCCGGCCCGGTTTGCCTGGCGGCAAGGTTGGTCAATGTCCCTGCGGCGATTCAGGAGCAGAACTCCTATCCCGGCCTGACCAACCGGCTGCTGTGCCGAATCGTGGACAAAGTTTTTATCGCTTATCAAGAAAGCGGCGCGTATTTCGCCAAAGGCGACCCGGTTTTCAGCGGCAATCCCGTGCGTGAAGAAATCGTGCAACAGTCGGGCGCCGAACGAAAAAAGGAGCAGGATCTTTTTACCATTCTGATCTTAGGCGGCAGCCAAGGCGCCAAGGCGGTGAATCGAGCCATGGTGGAGGCTCTGGTCGTGCTTGGGGAGCGGAATCGGAAACTGCGGGTTATTCATCAGACCGGAACGGACGATTATGAAGCGATCCGGGCGGCGTATGAGCAAAAAGGGCTGAAAGCAGAAGTGCGGCCTTTTATAGAAGAAATGGCCTGGGCTTACGGGCAGGCGGATCTGGCCGTCAGCCGGGCAGGCGCCTCCACGCTGGCGGAGCTGGCGGTGCTGGGCAAACCCAGTATTCTGATTCCTTTTCCTCTGGCCGCCAACAACCATCAGGAAACCAATGCAGCCGCGCTGGTCCGGGTAGGCGGCGCCGAGATGATATTGCAGAAGGATTTAAACGGAACGGTCTTGGCGGATACGATTGAAAAATACCTGCAGGATCCCCAGGCGCTGGCACAGATGAGTGCGCGCGCGGCAGCGATCGGAAAAAAAGACGCGGTCCGGATCATCCTGGATCAGTTGGCGGAGATGAGACGGTCATGAGATTATTCAGGAAAGTAAAACATATTCACTTTGTGGGAGTCGGCGGCATCGGCATGAGCGGCATTGCCGAACTGCTTTTAAATCTCGGTTACCGGGTCAGCGGTTCGGACTTGAAAGAGTCGACCGCCACCCGGCGGCTCAGCGCTTTAGGCGGCCGGATTTTTATCGGCCATGACCGGGAGCATATAAGCGGCGCCGATGTGGTTGTTTTTTCATCGGCCGTAACGCCGGACAACCCGGAAATCGTCCGGGCCAAAGAGGGGGCGATCCCGGTCATTCCGCGCGCGGAGATGCTGGCCGAGCTCATGCGTTTGAAAAACGGCATTGCCGTTGCCGGGGCGCACGGCAAGACCACGACAACCACGATGATCGCGTCCGTGCTCATGGCTGCCGATAGAGACCCGACCGTGGTGATCGGCGGCCGCCTGGATATCTGGGGCGGATCCAATGCCAAACTCGGACAGGGCGATATTCTGGTGGCGGAATCGGATGAAAGCGACGGCTCGTTTATGCTGCTTTCGCCGACCATCGCGGTGGTAACCAATATCGATCAGGAGCATTTGGATTTTTATAAGGATATCGAGGCGATCCGCCGGGCTTTTATTCATTTTATCCATAAGATTCCTTTTTACGGCCTGGCGGTGCTGTGTTTGGACAATGAAGAGATCCGGGGTATTTTACCCCAGCTGAAAAAACGCACTTTCACCTATGGTCTGAATCCGCAGGCGGATCTGCGGGCCCAAGGAATCGAGCGCAACGAATTCAGCAGCCGTTTTGAAATCCTATACCGGAAACAGTCCCTGGGAACGGTGACGGTCGGCATGCCGGGCATGCACAATGTGCTGAATGCCCTGGCCACCGTCGCGGTCGGTTTGGAACTGGACGTTCCTTTTACGGAGATGCAAAAAGGACTCGCCCATATCGGCGGTCTGGCCCGGCGTTTTCAGGTCAAGGGCGAGAAGAACGGAGTGCTGGTGCTGGACGATTACGGGCATCATCCGACCGAGGTTATGGCGGTACTTAAGACCGCCCGGGAAAGTTGGCCGCAAAAAAGGATCTTCACGGTTTTTCAGCCGCATCGCTATACGCGCACGCAAGCGCTTTACGATCGTTTTACGACGAGTTTCAATGATGCGGATATCCTGATCGTGGCGCCGATTTATTCGGCGGGCGAGAAGCCGATTGCAGGCGTGAACACCGAATGGCTGGCCGACGGTGTCCGCCGGCAGGGGCATCCGGAGGTCCGGGTTTGTCAAAGCCAGGAGGAAATTTTGAAAACGCTGGAGAGCATTACGAGACCGGGAGATGTGGTTATTACGCTGGGCGCCGGCAACATCGTACAGGTGGGGGAGGCGTTTTTGGATGCAAAAGTTAAGATTCACCACGAAGACCCTGAAGGTTTTATTGATCCTGAAAAACATAGGATCAAAAAAACCTGAATTCCGGCAAGGATAGCCGGAATGGGACCCTACGACGGTAAGTCGATCTGGTATTTGCTTTCATGGGTCGATCCATATGAGCGAGCTGAGCGATTAGGAAACAAAGAGAATATTATTAAGGATTTAATGAACCCGAACCAGAAAAAAGAAATAGCCAAGATTTGCGGGCCACAGACCCGGTTCGGCGAGCCGCTCAGCGCGTTCACCACTTACCGGATCGGCGGCCCGGCGGATGCGATTTGCCCGGTGTCTGACGCGGAAACCTTGCGGACTTTGTTGCAATTTTTGAACCGCATCGGCCTTCCGGTCTATGTCATCGGGCGCGGCAGCAATTTGTTGGTGCAGGATGAGGGGGTCCGGGGTTGTGTCATTCTATTGCGCGGAAGCTTGGCCCATGTTGCCGAAGATACAGAGAACTCGAATTTGTTGAAAGCCGGGAGCGGGCTCGATTTGACGGAGCTTTTGAACTTTTGCAAGCAGAAGGGGCGAGCCGGGCTGGAGTTTCTGGCCGGCATTCCAGGCACTTTAGGTGGAGCGATCGTGATGAATGCCGGAGCTTGGGGTTCATTCATCGGTGATCAGGTACGGGAAGTTTTGCTTCTGGAGTGCGGGGGCATGAAGCGTCAAGTCTCGGCGGCGGAATTAAAATTTTCTTATCGTTACACGGCTATTCCGCCCGGCGCCATTGTCGCCGAGGTCGTTCTGGAAACAACTCCCGGTGATCCGGTGAAGATCGGCGAGCAGATCAAGGAAATTCTGCTGAAGCGCAAAGCCAAGCAACCCCTGGAGCAACCTTCGGCCGGGTCGGTGTTTAAAAATCCGTCGGGGTTTTACGCGGGGCAATTGATTGAAGAGGCCGGTCTGAAAGGGAGCCGGATCGGAGACGCCCTGGTCTCGCCCAAGCACGCGAATTTTATAGTCAACGCCGGACAAGCCACGGCTAAAGACGTGCTGGCATTGATCGCTTTGATCCAGGAAAGGGTCTGGACCACACGGGGTATCCGGTTGGAGCCGGAAATAAAGGTGATATAAAAATGATGGATCATAAAAATAAACCGCCTTTGAAAAAAAATAAGGCCATAGACCGGCAAAGAGCGCTCAAGCCCAAACGCCGGCGGGACTTCTCCGCGATTTTCAAGCTGACCAATTTGCTGGGATCGGCTTTCCTGAAATTCGCTTATTTGGTGTTCGGCTTGATCTTAATCAGCCTGCTTTTTATTTCAGGGTATGAATTTCTCCAGCAATCGCCTTATGTCAAACTGCAGAATATCGCGGTTTCCGGAATAAACCCCGAACTCAAGCGCGAATTGCTGGAAGCCGCGCAATTAAACTCCGAAACCAGCCTGTTATCCATAAACCTGGATCAAGTCAAACGAACCATGGAAGCCAATCCCTGGATCCGGAGCGTGGAATTGGAAAAGCAATATCCGCATACCCTGATCATCCGGGCCGAGGAACAAAAGGCCCGGGCCATTATATTTCAGGAGCGGTTTCAGTACATCAATCAATACGGCGAAGTCTTTAAAGAGGTCGGACCGCAAGAGCCGTTGGATTATCCGGTTATCACCGGCGCGGCTTTGAAGGCGGAGAACGGCGCGAGTCCTTTTTTAAGAGCGATGAATGTACTGGAGGTCCTGGAGAACGAAAAGAGCCCCTGGTCGTTGCGCGATTTGGCGGAATTGCACTTTCAGGAACAAGGCAATATCGTGCTTTATTTTTGTTCTTTACCGGTCGCGATCGAGGTCCGGGAAAACGATTTGTCCGCCAAATTGGACGAGCTTAAAAAGGTGGTTGCTCATTTAAAAAAATCGGGCCAATGGATTTTGGTCCGTAAAATCGATCTGAATTACATCGAGGGCATCGTGGTTTCATACAAGAAAGTTAAACAACCTAGTTTGATGAAGGGGTAAAAAAATGGCGGGAGAAATCATCGTCGGTCTGGATATCGGAACCACCAAGATTTGCGCCGTGGTCGGCGAAATACGGCCGGATACGATCGAAATCATCGGGATCGGCAGCCATATTTCCGAGGGCCTGCGCAAAGGGGTGGTGGTCAATATTGAAAAAACCGTGCATTCGATCAAGGAAGCGATTGAAGAAGCAGAGACCATGGCGGGTTGCGAGATCAGCTCGGTCTATGTGGGCATTGCCGGAGGCCATATCAAGGGTTTCAACAGTCACGGCGTCATCGCCCTTAAGGAACGGGAAGTGACCAAAAAGGATATCGAGCGGGTCATCGAGGCGGCCAGCGCCGTGGCGATTCCCATGGATCGGGAAGTCATTCATGTCTTGACCCAGGAATTCGTGGTGGACGAGCAGGACGGCATTTTGGACCCGCTCGGCATGGCCGGTGTGCGGTTGGAAGCCAAAATTCATATTGTCACCGGCGCCGTAACCTCGGCCCAGAACATCATTAAATGCGCCAACCGGGCCGGTTTGGACGTTTGCGATATCGTGCTCGAGTCCATTGCTTCCAGCGAGGCGGTCCTATCCCAGGAAGAGCGCAACCTGGGCGTGGCGTTGCTGGACTTCGGCGGCGGCACCACGGATGTAGCCGTATTCTCGCGCGGAACCACCAAGCATACTTCGGTTTTAGCCCTGGGCGGCGAAAATTTAACCTATGATATCTCCATCGGATTGCGCACGCCGCAAATCGAGGCGGAGAAGATCAAGCTGAAATACGGCTGCGCCCTTTCTTCCATGATCG
>RPPU01000332.1 GCA_003819975.1 Desulfobacteraceae bacterium | reverse complement strand
TCTTGTCGCGGCTTTTCAAAGGAACAATCAGCATGTTGCGGGTTTGATATCCGAATTTTTCGTCTCGTTTGCGGTGAAGTTCCCTGTTATCGGACAGATCGGAAACAATGATCGGTTCTCCGGTCCGGATCACCTTGCCGGAAAGCAGTTCATCCATTGAAAAGTGATGTTTTTTAATCTTTTGCTCCGTGGCATGTTTATCATAGACGGCGGCCGGAACATAAAGGTCGTTCTTTTCTTCATCCACCAGGACCACCACGCTGCCTTCGATATCCAGCAGCATTTTAACTTCTTCATTGATATATTTGAGCAGGTCTTCCAGTTCCTGATAATTCGGCAACGCCATACTGATCCGCAGTAGGGTTTCATTGATCCGGGCTAGTTTTTTGTCTTTGGTGATGTCGCGGAACAGAACTAATTCGCCGGCCGGTTTATCTTCCTCTTCATAAAAAAGAATGGCCCGAATGGCTACATCCAGGATCCGACCGTCTTTGGTCAATCGTTTGGACTCATGCCGGTATAGGGATTTTTCTTCATAAAGTTGCTTAGCCCTTTGCTTGTGCTCTTCTTCATAACCAAGAGGGACATAAGGTATTTTTTTTCCTTCAAGCTCATCCAAAGTCCAACCGAAAATCCGGGTAAATCCCCGGTTGACGTACGTTACGTTTCCTTCAAGGGTAAAGACCACCAAGGGGTAAGGGACAAAGTTGAGCAAAACGCCCAAACGTCTTTCGGAGTTGCGCAAAGCCTCTTCAGCTTGTCTGCGTTTGGTCCCATCCTGGCAAGTTTCCATGGCTCCGGCGATCGATCCTTTTTCATTGAGGGCGAAGCGTTTTTCTTGTGGGTTTTCAATTTCGCGCTTGCATTCCGTCAACGCCTCTTCCAGTTCCGCTATTTTGCGTTCGTATTCTTCTTTTTTGAATTCTCGGGCCATTAAACTTCCTCCTAAACCGGACAGGATGGAATCGGATTCGCGGTTGGGTAGGTTTTTTCGATTCAACGTTTCGCTGAATTGTAAAAATTTTTCTTAAAAAAATCCCGCAAGATCCGGTTGCTGCCGTAAGCCAGGTCGGTCTGTTCCGCTTTTTCGGCGCTGAACCATTTAAGACATTGGCCTTCGGTCAATTGAATCCGGTCAATATCCAAATCGATTTTTTTCCAGAAAGCATATTCGGTTCGATCAATAAAATCATAGACTCGAAACAGGGAAAAATCGTCGAGATCCAGGCCGATTTCCTCTTGCATTTCCCGTTTGATGCATTGGTCCGGAGTTTCGCCTTCTTCAACATGACCACCCAGAATATCCCATCGGCCGGGAAAAGGCAGCCCCGGTTTGTCGTCGCGTAAAAACAAAAGGACTTTATTTTGGTCATTGACAAAGATGATGCTGCACCCTTTATGTTTGGAACCGGCATCCACCATGAATCGATCGCTTTCCAATTATGAAATTTTTTCAGCTTTAGCGCCTTAGGGAAACCGAAAAAAGCTAAATATAGCGCCTTTACACCAAAAAGCCAAGGATTTTAAATGGATTCCCGTTTGACACCTGCCCCTGACCAATGGTAAAAATCAATTTAGATTACGGAAAGGTCATTTTGTGGAACAACAGAAAGTTTCTCCGCCTTTGCGGGTGATTATCAGATATATCTTGCTGCAAATCCCGGGCTTCGTACTTTTCGGCCTGGTTCTGATCCTCTCCCAGCGTTGGTTTTTTTTACCGCCCTGGCTCCTCAGCAGCTTGATGCTCCTCTGGATTCTCAAGGATGTTATCCTGTTTTCCATGGTCTGGCCTTCCTATGATAATCAGGAAGAAACGGATGATCCCAAATTGATCGATGCCAAAGGGGTTGCTTTTGAGCGCCTGGCCCCCTTCGGCTATGTTCGGATCCATGGTGAATTTTGGAAAGCGGAACTTGCGAGTGGGACTCTGCCGGTGGAAAAAGGCGAAACCGTACAGGTTATCAGTCGCAACAACCTGGTCCTCAAGGTGAAAAAGATCGAGCCTGGTGATAAGCCTTTGCCACTGCCGGAAGGTCAGCCGAATACCTCTAGTAATTAAAAATTCGATCATGATCATCGATTCCCATACCCATATCTATCCTGATGCCAAGGCAGCTCGGACTGTTCAAAGCGTGAGAGATCGCTCTGGAATTCAGTCCTATAGTGATGGGACGAAAAACGGTCTTTTGGACTCTATGAACCAAGCCGGCGTGGACATCTCTCTGATTTCCAATATCGCCACCCGGCCTAAACAAGTCAAATCCATTAATCAATGGCTGCAGGCTCAGGGTTCGTCTAAGATCAGACCCCTGGCCGCCTGGCATCCTGATCTGGCATCCTCTCCGGAGATGCTTGCCTTATTAAAACAAAGCGGTTTTATAGGTTTTAAATTCCACCCGGATTATCAAAACTTTTTTGTGGACGATTGCAAAATGTTTCCGCTGTATGAAACGATCGCCGCGCTCGGTATGCCGGTCCTTTTCCATGCCGGCGTTGATTTGGGACTGCCGGAACCCGTCCACTGCACGCCGCAAGGCTTGCGCAATGTGCTGGAAGCATTTCCAAAATTGCGCATTATCGCCGCGCACATGGGCGGTGATCAAATGTGGCCGGAAACCGAGAAACTGCTTTTCGGCCGCGACCTCTACATGGACACTTCTTTTGTCCTGCGCAAGATGCCCCTGCCGCTCATCGAACGCTTTTTCAAAAAACACCCCATCGAACGCTTCCTGTTCGGCTCAGACACTCCCTGGGGCGGACAAAAAGAAGACGTTGAGTATATTCTTGCCTTGCCTTTTCTGAATACAAGAGAGAAGGAGATGGTTCTGGGTCAAAACGCGGCTCAGTTGTATGGCATAAACGAAACCACATCCATAAAAGCAACGAAACCTGATTTCACTTAACGGGATCTCTAAAAATTCACTTTATCAATAACGAGACTCAAGAAAATAAGCCAAAAAGGAAAAGCTGTGATCCTTAAAAAGCGTATTTTAGAGATCCCGTTAAGGTTATTTTTTTAAAAATTTAGTAAGGTTCCGATTCATTGAACTTTTTCGTTCTTGACTGCCACACACCTTAAAGATACCCTTTCTGAAAATGGGTGCATTCAACATAATAAAAGGAGGAAGATCATGAAAATGACAAGAATCGGTGTAATCAGTGGCATTTTAATGTTTGCTCTGTTAGGCCCTTTATGGGCAGTGGACGGGACCATAACCGGTATTACGGTTACACCTGCGAACCCGAGCATAAACCAAGCGATTACGGTGACGGTGAATGGCACCATAACCCCGGGCAAAAAATGTCAAATCCTGTTCCTGAAGGGTGACGGCACGCCTCAATCCCAGGTCGGCCATGCAACCAGCTTTCCCTTTACATTCGGGGGTCAGGCTTACCCTCTGTATGTCTATTCCAAGGCCGGAACCTATACCATCAAAGTCTATTGCGGCAATGCCAATTGTACGGGTCAAGCCCAAGCCACAGTAACAGTCAAGTCAAAACTGGCGGGTATTCCGAAAGGACCCAGTCTTCCCGTCGGCGCGAACCCCTGCCCTCCGGGTTGGCGTAAAAAAAGCGGCGAAGCCAATGGAGCTTTTTCCTGCGTGCCTAACAAACCGACGAAAATTCAGTGCCCGCCGGGAACCGCCTATTATGAGAATGAATGCTCGGTTGGCTGCCAGGTGGTGCCCAATTAGAGAAATCTTTATTGCAAGTTATGGGGCGGGTTTAAAACCCGCCCCTACTTTACCTGCCGGCAAGATTCCAGCCGTCAAATGGACATTATCCTACACCCAATTTTCGGTCTGCGGCTGCGGTAATTGTCGAGCCATGAGCCGGGCGATATATTTGTTGAACCCGTCCACTTCCCGCTCTTCCAGTTTTTTGATCTCTGCCAAAACCTTTTTGACCAGCTCTTCATTTTTTAAAACTTCCACAGGTTGCATATGCGAAGGGTAGGTCCGCTGCAAAAAGGAAAAGACTTTTTGCTGCTCCGGCGTTAATGATAGAAACTGATTGATTTTTACGAGCATATTCTCTCTCTCCCGGTCCAAAGGACCGTCCACGTCCATCAGCAGATTCAGGCTGAAATCGGCGCAGGAAAAGTACGAGGGAATGGGATCCAGATTCTCGATCAGCAGCCGGATCTCGGCCGCGATCTCCAAATCGGTCATGGGCACATAACTCCCCTGCTCCGTCATTTTTTGCATGGGCGACAAGGGATGCATGGCAAAGGTCCGCACCCTGATAAAATCGGGCTGAATCGCGTTCAGCAAGCGCGCGGTTTCAACGGCATGTTCGGTGCTCAATGCTTTTCCACCCAACCCGGGCATAATATATTCGGAAAGCGAAATCCCGGATTGCTTAACCCGCAGACCACCTTGTAAAATCTCTTCCGGCGTCGATCCTTTGTGCACCATTTGCAGAACCTTCAGGGAGCCGCTTTCGAGCCCGGTATGAATCCGGCTCAGACCGGCGGCATAAAGCTCGCGATATTCCTGCACTTCTTTTTTATTCAGGGTCTTGGCCCGGCCATAACTGGTCACGCGCTTAATGGATGGAAAACGCTCCTTGATATATTGAATGATCTCGATCAACTGGTCCGTGGCCGTCATCAGACTGTCCGCATCCTGCAAAAAAGCCGATTCCAGTTGGCCGGCATGCGGCCCGTATTCTTGGACCATGGCATCGATATCCGCTTTGACTTCGGCCACGGATCTTTTTGAAAAAGTGGCGCCTTTGAAAGCCGGACAAAAAGTACACTGGTTCCAGGGGCAGTTACGGGTGACCCGCACCAATAGACTCATGGCTTCGCTGGGCGGCCGAATGGCTCCTTGTTCATACATATTTGGTTACCTCTTTCTTGATAATCACTCAGGTTCAGGGTTCAAAGTTCACGGTTCACGGTTCACAATCAAAAAAAGGATTAAAATTGACATAATAACCTAAAAAAATCAACTGCGAACCAGTCAACCTGAACAGTTCCGTTCCGTACTATAATCATTATTATCGCCGGTTGAAAGAATTCTCGGAAGATACAATAAGTCTTAGTTTTTAGACCAATAATTGACACTTGAAACCAAATTTTATAATATATCGATTATATCCCTAACATTAGGAGACAAGAATGAATTTAGACGCTTTTTCCGTGTTCAATCTTAGTCCACCAGAAAAGATTCAATTGGTGGAAGATCTCTGGGACGATCTGGCGGCTACCCCGTCAGAAATTCCGGTGCATGAATGGCAAAAAGAGGAATTGGCTCGTCGAAAGGCCAACTTGATGAGCAAGCCGGGTTCGGGACTTTCTTGGGACGAGGTTAAACAAAAGGTTCGAAACCGCTATGGCCGTTGAATTAATACTCGCGCCGGAAGCACAACAAGACATCAATGAAGCCTATAGCTGGTACGAAAATCGTAGGCCTGGCTTAGGAGAGGAATTTTTCGGCTTTTGGACCAACGATTGACACCTAAAACCAAATTTTATATAGTAATCATGATATTATCTCATAAATCAGGGAGGGCCACATGAAATTGAAAGTCATTTTGGAACCCAGTGAAGAGGGAGGCTATACGATTTTTGT
>RPPU01000331.1 GCA_003819975.1 Desulfobacteraceae bacterium | reverse complement strand
CTTTTTATAAATGTCAACCGTGCTTCTGAGCCCGGCGTTTGAATTCATCGCCGGAAAGATAATGATCCGCTTTTTTTCTGACCCATTCTTTTGAAGAAAGATAATAAACTTTGGGTTCGGTCCCCAGGCGCTCCAGCAAGCGGAACGCGCGCGGGTCCCGGCTTAACTTCGCTACCTGATGGTCGGCATTATTCAAGTCGCCGAACGTGACGGCCTGAACCGGACAGGCTTGGGCGCAAGCGGTTTGATATTCGTCTTCTTTCAGGTCCCGCCGGCCTTCACTATAGGCCCGGTCTTTGGCCCGCATCAGGCGATGGTGGCAAAAGGAGCACTTCTCGACCACGCCGCGCATGCGTACCGAAACTTCGGGCGATAGGGCGCGCTCCAGGCCTTTGGAAAAAGGCGTGACCAAAGCAAAACCGTCGCTCCAGTTAAAGTACCGGGCATGATAGGGGCAAGCAGCCTGGCAATATCGGCAGCCGATACAGCGGGTGTAAATCTGGCTGACAATGCCGTCGTGGGGGTTCATTTCCGTGGCGGTGGCCGGACAAACCGAAACGCAAGGGGTGTTGTGATGACAGTGCATGCACGGTCTCGGAAAGTAGCAGACTTCGGTCTTGGGAAAGGGTTCGTCATTGGTGATTTTGAACAGCTGCATCCAGGCGATGCTGCGTTCTTTATCCGATTCATCGGTCCCGGTTGTAACGTTGTTTTCTGCGGCGCAAGCCACCATGCAGGTGGCGCAACCGGTACATTTATCCAGGTCGATCACCATGCCGTATTTATATTTGCCTTGTTCTTCTTGTTTCATGCGTGCTCCTCGCTTAAGGTTTTTTTGATCAAGAATACAAGATCAAAAAAACCTGAATTCCGGCAAAGAATTGCCGGAATGAGATGATATGGTATAACCGGCCAATGGGTTTGCTTTTTTGATCAACAATAAATTGCCGATATATGGACCATACGTTTAAGCCTTTTCAACTTTCACATAAGTATTCCACCAGGCCGGGAGACCGCTCAAGGGATCCGGGCTGATATCCAGGATCTCCAAAGGGTTCACGCCCTTGCCTTTTTGGTACTCGTCATAGGCGCGATGCCCGAAACCCATGGGCAGAAAAATTACACCCGGCATGGCTCCGCTGAAATAATGCACCCGGACCCGGATGCTGCCCTTTGTTGAAGAAATCATCATCCGGTCACCGTCCCGCAAATGATAGTCCGCGGCCGTGGCCGGATTGATTTCGGCGAAACTTTCATTTTTTGCCAGAAGATCATCGAAAAGGGTCTTATTCAAGTAGGGCGGATTGGGGAGCCCATTGCTGGAAAGGTTGATCAGCTCATAGGGAATCAGGCGCAAAGGATACTGATCTTTGCCGACCAGGGAGGGGCCGGCCTCATAATGAGGCAACAAGGCTTCATCGCTTTCGGCTTTGATTCCCAGGCTGGTCAAAACCGCCTTGGGATCTTTGGTTTTTGCCAGGTCCACAACGGCCCGTTCAATGGCTGTACTGAAAAATTCAAATTTTTTGCTTGGGGTTTTAAAAGTTTTATCCCCATTCTGAAAAGCATAACGAGGCTGATACCATAATCCGCCGGCTTGGAGTTTTTTCCACAGATCGTCAAAGGATTGATAATCGGCCTGGAGGGGAGTATTTTTTTTCAATTCTTCCCACACCGGAACAGCCGGATCATAGGTCGTCAAACCGGGGCCCGCTTTCAGTAAGCCCTCGGCTCTCTGCTTCAGGGCTTCTTCAAAGCTGCTCCAGGAAAAAGAACTCTTGACGCTGCCGCCGATCAGGCCGGCGGTTTTGATAAGGGCATCGCCGCTCGCCAGGGTATTGTAAAGGGGCGGGAGCACCGGCCGGGTCAGTCCGTAAAGCGGATAGGGCAAACCGGGAGGAGCGACCACGTCTTCACTTTTTTCAAGATAGGTGTGATCGGGTAGGATCAGATCCGCCCAAAGAGCGGTTTCATCCCGAAAAGATGAAAAGCTGACTATAAAGGGGATTTTTTGCAAGGCTTGTTTGAAGGCATCCTGATCCGGTAAGGTATAAACCGGGTTGGCCGAAAAAATCAGCAAGGTATCGATGAGCGGCTGATTGCTTTTTTGAACTTGTTCGCTCCATTTATGGATGAGGGCCCGTGTAAACGGATAAGCCGGCGTACCGGCTTGGTCCAGGCGGGGTTTTTTTAAACCTTTTGCGGCAATCGTATCGGGTTTTATTTCCGGCCAGGCTGGTGGGGCCAATGGTTCGAGTAATATTGAGCCGCCGGGTTGATTGATATTGCCGAGCAACGCATTCAGAGCCTGAATGGCCATACATTCAAAAAGGTTGCCGTTCAGATCGGCCTTGCCTTTGCCGGACAGGGCCAAAGGCGCTTTTGCTTGGCTGAGGCTGAAGGCCAGTTTATTGATTTCTTCGGGATTTAAACCGGTGATGCGGGAGACGGCTTCGGGTGAATATTTTTCCAAGACCAGGCGTTTGAACCCCATAAGGTTCCGGCCGTCAGGGCCGGGCCAGTCATGAAAACCAAAAGTGAACCGCTCGACAAACTCCTTGCGAAACAGTTCTTGTTTGATCAGTACATGAGCCAATCCCAGCGCCAGGGCGGTTTCGGTGCCGGGGTTGATTGCGATCCATTGATCGGCCTTAGAAGCGGTATTAGAGGCGCGGGCTTCGACCTGTACGATTTTGACTTTTGATTTTAAGGGTTCCCGGCGCCATAAACCCCAGGCATTTAAAACCCGGCCGGGCGCTCCCCAGCCCTCCAAAAGACCGCACCCGAAGCTGAGGATAAAATCGGCATTTTCCAGGTCATAAGATTGAGGAACCCGCTGCCCCTGCATCAAAAAGTTAGCAATGGCAGCCGTATCTTCGGCCCTGGGAATGGGCAGGTAATTAGGCGTGCCGATCGCTTCCAGAAACCGTTGAATCAACAGACTCATGGACGAGCGGCTCGGATAACCGTCAATGGCAGCCAAGGTTTCAGGTTTTTGATTGTCGCGTAAGGTTTTGATTTTATCGGCCAAGATCTGCAGGGCTTCATCCCAGGAAATCGGTTCAAATTCGCCGGAACCCTTAGGGCCTTTTCTTTTCATAGGGCCGGTGAAACGTACGTTTTCATTGTAAAGGAGTTGTAGCCCGGCCGCGCCCAGAGGGCAGATACTGCCGGAGTTCAGGGGATACTGGTCATGGCCGGAGATCTGAATGGGTCTTTCATCCACCTTGCGGATCGAGATACCGCAGGATCCGGGACAAAGGGTGCAAAGAGTATGGGCTTGGCTGAATTTGCCTTTACCGGGAACCGGCACCCAGGACCAATTTTGGGTCCAGATGGCGGAATCATCCATCAGTTTCCAGGGCAAGGGGGTTAGATGCACGCCGACGGTTCCGCCGATCAAAGCCTTGAGAAAATTCCGGCGGTTTAAGCCCAGTTTTTTAAAGATACCCTCTTTCTTGGTTTCCATGGTGTTTTCCCTTTTTATTTATGGCAGACAAAGCAAGCGTTGTTTTCTTTGCGGCCTTTCCGGGAGTGACATTGGGCGCAGTCATCCATCTTCATGCGGTCCCAGCTGTTTTTCTTATAGCCGCTGATGTTTTTACCCCAGATATTGATGCTGTATCCGGTCAGTCGATTCTTTTGAAAGGGAGGCAATTGTTCGGTTTTAGCATGGTCGCCATGGCATGTCCGGCAGTCCATTTGGCCCATTTTCACGTGTGCCATATGGGAAAAGTACACACAATCCGGTTGTTGCGAATAAACCAGCCAGGGGACTTCTTTGTTCTTGGCCGCATATTCCTTGAGAAAAACGGCTTCGTTCGGATTTTTACCCAGAGGAGCTTCCGGATCCTCATGGCACTGGGTGCATTTGTCGGTTTTAGGAATTCCGCCAAAACGGCCGTCTTCGCGGAACTCATGGCAAAAAAGGCACCGCTCTTGCTCCGTGGCTCCTTCAATGCCGATATCTTCCCTGGAGTGAACCACATGGTTGAAGTTTAGAGGCTGTTTATGGCTGGAATAAAGGGCCAGAGGGAAAAAGACCCAGCCAAGCACCAGGGCGGCCACCAGGCCGAACAGGAAATAGCCCAGGCCGCTCTTAAGGGGGTGTAATAGAACTTGGGTGTGAAAAGCGCGCAGCGATTCCCGCAGAAAAGCAACGCCTTTTTCTTTTAAGGGTCCGGCGGAGTTTGGGGGAGTTACCATAAAAGCATCCTCTTAAAAGCAAAGTTTTAAATAAGATCCGTTTCGTTTTAACATGAGACTTTTACAAAAGTCATCTGATAAATGAGGATTTGGACGTGTTTTTCAGGATATCGATTAATATTTAGAGAATCGAATCGGTCCCTATGAGACGAAAAGGGGGGGATGTTTATGATTTGAACGATATCCAACCGATCGTAATCCGGCGAGAAATTCAATACGCTTGCGGGTAAATGATTATTTTTGGAATTTAAAGAAGTTCCAACAGGATAAACAAGAAAAACAGGTTAAAAATAAAACATTCTTTTTATATCCGGCAGATCCCGTTCATCCTGTCGAAAAAAAATTAGTAAGTTTTGCGCATTCTTTTGCGGCGGCGTTTGGCAGCCTTGGCTTGTTTTTTCTTTTTTTGGACACTGGGTTTATCGTAAAAACGGCGTTCCTTGATCTCTGAAAAAAAACCCTCTTTAGTCAGTTTCTTTTTCAGGTCTCTGATTGCTTTTTCAATTTGATTGTCTTGAACAATAACTTTCATAGATTTCTCTCTTTTAAAAATAATTTTTTAGAAAAAAAAAGCATCCCCTAACCAAGTTAAGTTGAGATGCTTTTCCAGACCGCGAATTCAAGGTGAATAATATTAAAGCATGTTAGGCTCCTGAGCAGGCCGGAAAAGGTTGCATCTCTTTTGAAATCATTCGAACGGTTGTTGCAGGCCGTTCGCTCTTTTTCAGGGCAAAACGATCCCTTTGAGCCGTAGCAGAGCCCGGAATCTGAAAAAGATTGGTTTTGCCAATGATTATTAGAATCACCCCCTTTTCTGAAACCTGAAAGCCAAAAAGCCCGGTTGTCCAAGATAAGTCGTTTGAATGGCGACCTATTTGAGCACAATCCGGAAGCTAAAGAATAGGCTGATTATAGGGATTGGGCGAGGATTGTCAATAAAAAAGAAAGGGTTCGAGGGGTCAAGGGATCAAGGGTAGCCACCTTCGTAAGGCCTTTAGTCTGCGCCAAATAGCTATGGCGCAGCAAGAGAGCGGGCAAGGGGTGTTGGGGCAGTTTGGCGAAGGCGGAAGGCAAAGGTTTAAGAATAACACATAGCGAATATCAAAAAGCGAATGCAATGCTGAAGAAACGGATGAAGGTCTAGCTTATTTGTCGGCGCCTTCATTCTTTTTCTCTCCATCCCCTTGTTTCAGGCGCTGCTCGATTTCGGCCAGGCGGCGCTTGATTTCCTTTTCAAACCCGCGCGGGGTGGGGCGGTAAAAAACCCGGTTGCGGATGGCTTCGGGGAAATAATCCTGTTCAATCCAGCCGCCCGGGTAATTATGGGGGTAGAGATAACCCTTGGAATAACCCAATTTTTTCATGAGCCCGGTGGGCGCGTT